>JASHQJ010000291.1 GCA_030037595.1 Candidatus Binataceae bacterium | reverse complement strand
GTGCCGGCGCGGATGCGAGCACGCCGCCATGGATTGGGCAGGTCTCAGTCGGCGCGGTACCGATCAGGAACGGCAGCCAAATCTGGCGCGGGCAGGCCGAGGTGGCGAGTCCCCCGCTTTCGGGGTCGATCGTCGCCATCGTGATACCCGATGGCTCGGGGAAATCCTCTGGATCTGCCGGCGCCGAGTCCACCATGAATTGAACCCAAGCCGGCAGCGCCGCCTGCGCGCCCGTCAGGCCGATATTCTGCGGTTCGTCGAAGCCCACCCACACGCCTGCAACTATTCTTGGGGTGTAGCCGATGAAATACGCATCCTTGTAGTCCTGCGTCGTGCCCGTTTTCCCTGCAGCGGGAAAATCGAGGCCAAGGCGGCCCGAGCTCGAGCCAGTGCCGTAGCGCAGGACCGCCTTCAGCGCACCAGTTATCAGGTAAGCGACGGCAGGCCGAATCACTCGGTCGGATACATCCTGATGGTGATAGATCTCGTGGTCCTTCGCATCGACCACCGACTCGACGGCATACGGCCCGGCGAGAATCCCCTCCGTCGCGAACGCCTGGTAGGCTCCCACCAGCTCGAGCAGCGTGACCTCGTCTGCGCCAATCGAAATCGGCAGCACTGCGGGAAGATCGGCGGTGATTCCGAGTTCATGCGCCGTGCGCACAATCCTGCCCGGCCCGAGGCGATTGCCGACGAACGCCGTAGGAACGTTGAGTGATTCTATCAACGCCTCGGCGACCGTCACCTGCGGCTGATAGGTGCGCTCGTAGTTCGCGGGCATCCAGCCGTTGAATGACATCGGCTCGTCAGGCAGCACGGAAGCGAGCGTAAGCGGCGGTGAGAACGGCGCGCGCGACGGATCCAGCGCCGACAGATAGACGATCGGCTTGAACGCTGAGCCGGGCTGGCGCTCGGCCAGCGCTGCCCGATTGAACTGGCTCTCCGAGTAGTCGCGTCCGCCGACCATCGCCTCGATCGCCCCGCTTTCCGCGTCAAGCGCGACCATCGCGCTCTCCAGCCTCCTCTTCGGGTCGGTCCGGCGAAGCGAGCGACGCGCCTTCTCAAGACGCGCGAGATTGTCGTTCACTGCGGCGGTCGCGTCCCCCTGCATCACGGTGTCGAGCGTCGTGTAAACTTTGAGCCCCGCGAAGTTCCCGTTGAAACCGGGGATATGCGAAACGAACGCCGTAACGTAATCGGTGAAATACGGCGCGCGCCGCAGCCCGGGCGGCTTCACGACCGTAAGCGGAGTCGCGACTGCGGCGCGATACGCATCTTCATCGATTACGCCCGCGCGGAACATCACGCCGAGCACAGTGTTGCGCCGGATTACGCAGGCCTCGGGATGACGCCGCGGATCGTACGCCGTCGGTGCGCGCACCATCCCGATCAGCACTGCGGCCTCGGCAGCAGTGACCTCGGCGAGATCCTTGTTGAAGAAGAGGCGCGCCGCCTGCGGCATACCTTCGATTGGCGTGCCGTCGTAGGAACCGAGGTCAACGTCGTTGATATAGCGCTCGAGGATATCGTTCTTGCTGAGGCGGATTTCGAGCACCACTGCGACCGCGAATTCACGGAACTTGCGGCCGAACGAGCGCTCGTGCCGTTCCATGAACGTGCGCGCAAGCTGCTGTGTGATCGTGCTCGCACCCTCGGCCAACCGATGAGTCCGCAGGTCAACGATCGCGGCTTCGATAATCCGAATCGGATCGATTCCCGGATGGTAATAGAAGTATCGGTCTTCGGTCGCGAGCAGGCCCTTGACGAGGTACGGCTTGAGATCCTCCAAATTCACCTCGACGCGCTCAGCGGGGGTACCGGGCAGCAGACGGCCAATCACCTCCGGCTCGAGCATCGCATCGCGCATCGCAACGCCGTAGGAATCCGCGACGCCCGCGATCCGCGTGCCGTCGAGCACGACGCGCACGAGACGCGCCGGATAGTCCCGTGTCCCGACGCGGAACGCGCGCACGTAGATATCGACCACGCGCGCAGATTTCGCGTACTCGCCGGAAGAAGTCGCGGTTGCGTTCGCCGAGTAGCTGAGTTGATTTAGCCGATCGAAGAGCCCGATGCGCTCGATATCATCGCCGACGCGAATTGGCGCTGGTGCGGAAAATATCGCGGAGGTCAGCGCGGCCTCGCGCTGCTCGATCATCGCGGAGATTTCGGCGTAGAGTTGCGCGAGATAGAAGCCGAGGGTGAAGAGGCCGAGCAGCAGCGTACCGAGCGCGAGGCGCCGCACGCGCCATCCGCGGATTCGCCATTCGGGCCGCGGTTGCGGCTTTTTCCCCTTCGCCGCTTTGCCTCCACCACCCATCTATGACCCTTGCTACATTACGCGCCGCGCGGCTGGACGATACGCGGGTGATCTTCGGCTATGTTCGCCGATTCGATCTCGTATCCCGCCTTCTCCCAACTTTCCAAGCCACCACGGAGAACTTTGACGTTCCTGATACCTGCCTGAATCAGTTGCTGCGCCGCACGTACGCCGGAGGCTTCGTTCATGCATGTGCAGTAGGTGACGACGTCTTTGCCAGGCGGTATCACCTTGATCCAGCCGACCAGGTCGTTGGGCGCCGCGCGTATCGCGCCGCGCACCTTCTTTTCTTCGGAAGCCTTGCTCACATCGAGCACTACCACATTGGCCGCGTCGATCATTTTCTTCAAATCGGCAGGCTCGATCCGCTCGGCCTCGGCGAGCTTCGATTCTCCGTGCACGATCGGCACGTAGCATTCGAGGCAGTTGGGCAGCACGGCTTCGTAGTTCTGAAAGAGCAGGCTATTCTCGCTCTGGCGCGCCTCGCGCACGAGCGGCTCGATTTTTTGCCAGACTCTGATCGCGTCGCCACCGACAGTGGGAAGGATCTCTTCCTGCCTGATCAGCTTGGTCCGGATCAGGTGCCCGATTCGATCGTAAAATCCGCCGACGCGTTGCAAGGCTCGCTCGGCATCCGCCCCACGGCCATTTGCAATGAATTCCTTCCAGTTCGTGTTCGGAAGCTTGTGCAGCACGAATAGCTGATCGTCCTGGAACTCGCGGCTATGCCAGATCTGAAAGAGGTCGGAGGTCAGATGCAGGTAGCGATCTTTGGCCGCCTGCCTAAGCTCGACGACGACGAAGACCGCGCCGGCCACGATCGCAACGGCAGAGACCCAGTTGGCGACCGTGCTGAGGATCTCCCAGTAAAGCGCGGAATTCACATACTAAAAGTAACCGCGGGGCGGGATGCGATCCATCCGCCAGAATCAGGGCGTTCGGGCGTTACTGCTTGTAACCGAAGCGCCGCAGCATCGCGCGCCGCTCTGCCTGCTCCTCATCACCCTCTTCGCCCTTCGGCGACGAGCCATCGATCACGCCCAGCACGCCGCGCCCTTCACCCTCCTCGGCGACGATCACGCTGAGTGGATTGGCAGTCGCGCAGAAGATCGTGCACACCTCGCTGACCGATTTGACCTGGTTCAGTACATTGATTGGAAACGCGTTGCGCAGGATCACGACGAAGATGTGACCGGCGCCGATCGCAGACGCGGCTTCGATAGCGGCCTGTTCGAGCGCCGGGTCAGTCCCGGTATGCCGCACGAGGCAGGGACCCGAAGCCTCGTTGAATGCGAGTCCGAACTTTATTCCGGGTACGGCCTGCACGAGCGCCTCATAAACATCCTCGATCGTCTTGATGAAATGCGCCTGGCCGACGATGACGTTGGTGTCCGCGGGCTTCGATAGCTTGACTGTCTTGAGCTCCATAAACGTTGATGCTCCACAATTTGAGGCCTACGATGATAGGCAAGCGGACGCGCCGCCGAAAGCGCGGCGCGCGGAGGAGCGGTGGCTACCAAAGTCGTCGAGCGGCCTCGGGCCGCGTCGTTGCCGGCATACTTCTATCGGCTGTCGCAGCGCGCCCAGCGCATCTACCTGACCAGCGACTCAATCGAGCGCTTCGATCTCGTGCCCAGTCCCGCCGCGCGGCGCACTCTCGAATCGCTGATGTCTGCCCTCGCGCGCGACGAGACTGCCCGCGTCAACACGCTCGCGCGCGTGCTCACAGCCGAAGTTTGCCGATTGCTCGGCGTGCATCCCGTCGCAGTCGAGGTACGCGGCGTGCGGCCGCACAACACCCGCGGCGAATTGCACGGCCTCTTCTATCCTTACGATCGCGCGCGCCGCACGACTCCGCATATCATCCTCTGGATGCGCACGGCGCAGCGCCATGACGTTGTCAAGCCGCGGACCTTCGTGCGCACGCTCATGCATGAGATCGGCCACTACCTCGACTACTCGCTGCTCCGCCTGGAGGACTCGTTTCACACCTCCGGATTCTTCAAGCGCGAGTCGTCGCTCGTGCGGGCTCTCCTCGGGCCTGCACAACAGATGACGCTTGACAGCATGCCCGCCGATCCCGATAGGTAATTGCGCGAGGCGCGCCGCGCGGAGCGCTCTCAGAGCGTCCGCGACTTTATGAGCGGCGGCATCGGCGGGGGAGCATGGCGATCGCTATGGGATTGTTCGACCGGGGCAACGATCCGCGCTCGGATCAAAACGACAAGCTCGCGGAACTGGCCGGCCGTATCGAAGCGCTGGCGGACCGGATGCATCGGCACGCCGCGATGTGCCGTTATCCGCAGATGGCAAAAACTGTCGAGGCGTTGGCAGTTCAGCAGGACCGTCACCTCAAGTCGTTCAAGAGTTTGCTCGCGGACCGCGACCTGTGGCCGCGGCCGCCCGCACCTGTAGCGCATGAGGGATCGAACGATTGGGGACGGCTGAGCGGTGACCTGAACGAGCTTGCAACGCTCGGCGACGAGCTGCATCGCGCAGCGATCAGATGGGAAGGAATCGATGCGACCGTCGCGGCGACGCTCGATCGTACCGGCGACGAGGATACCGACTACGAGGCCGAGCTACGCAAGGTCGCGCTCAAGTGCGATCCGCAGGCGCTCGACTAGAACTCAAAATCACAAGTAGCGACGCAGACCGCGGCGCTCGAGTTCCTCGATCACGCGGCCGAGACGCGGCGAATGCTCGCGATGCGCGATCAGGATCGCATCGCCAGTGTCCACCGCGACGATATCGCTGACGCCGAACAGCACCATCAGCCGCGAATCCGAGTGCGCGAGGTATCGCTCGGCGTCGAGCGCGATCACGTCGCCGCGCTCGACCGAACCTGACTTTCCGCCCGCTGCGGTCATCAAGCCCTGCCATGAGCCGACGTCGTGCCACTCAAATCGCGCGCGCACGCCGAGCACCCTGCGGCTCTTCTCGACCACGACGCGATCGAAGGAATCGAATTTCAGTTTTCGATACTCACGCGCGAGCGCATCCTTCGACGCAGACGCCATTCGCGTCGCGGCGGCTGCCAGAGCGGGTGCGTGCGCCATAAGCTCGCGTGCGAGCGTGCTGGTCGTCATCACAAACATGCCGGCGTTCCACAAATACTTGCCCGACGCGACCATCCTGCGCGCCCGCGCGAGTGAAGGCTTCTCGACGAAGCGCGCGACCTTGTAACCCTCGCCAATCGGCGCGCCCACCTGCTGATAGCCGTAACCCGGCTCCGGCCGCGTCGGCGGCACGCCGATCACGACGATCGCCTCGTGCGCCGGTGCGAGCTTGATCGCGCTCGAAATCGTTGCACGGAAACCTGACGCCGGCTCGATGAGGTGATCTGCCGGCATGATCGCGATCACGCCGTCGCCGAGCCGTCGCCGGATCACCGCTGCGCCATACGCGATCGCGACCGCGGTGTTGCGGCCCATCGGCTCGATGACCAGGTTGCCCGCCGGAATCTTGCCCGCGATCTCGCGGCGGAAGGCCTTCTCATGCGAAGCAGCAACAAGCACGAATATCCGCTCGCGCGGGATGAGGGGTTTAAGCCGCGCGATCGTCGCAGCGAGCAACGAGATTTTGCCGTCGGGAGCAAACAGGGGCTTGGGTTTCGCCTCGCGGCTCGCCGGCCAAAAGCGCGTCCCACGGCCACCCGCAATGATCAGTGCCGACACAGCCGCCGAGGCGTGCTTCAAACGCCGGCGGAGCGTTCGGTCAGATTGCGCCAAGCTCCCTCAGCTTCGCTTCGAACATGGCGCGGATCTCGTTGAGGCGTGATTGGTTGGGGGCCTCGAAGCGCATCACGAGCGCGGGCTGGGTATTCGACGCGCGCACCAGGCCCCATCCGTCGGGAAACTTCACCCGCACGCCGTCGATATCGATGGTTGGGTAGCGGCTCGCGAAGAACTCCGCGGCGCGCCGCACCACGTCGAACTTGCGCTCGTCGGGACAATCGAGGCGGATCTCGGGCGTGAAGCAGCTTCGCGGCAGGTCGGCGAGAATCGCGCCCAGGCCACGATCTTCGTTGCTGATGATCTCGAGCAGGCGGAACGATGCGTAAATCGCGTCGTCGTAGCCGTAGTAGCGATCGGCGAAGAACATGTGCCCGCTCATCTCGCCGGCGAGCGCCGCCTGCTCCTCGCGGAGTTTGCTCTTGATCAGAGAGTGCCCCGTCTTCCACATCAGCGGCCGTCCGCCGCGCCGCGCGATATCATTGTACATGCGCTGGGAGCATTTCACTTCGCCGATAATCGTCGCGCCAGGGCGCTCTCGCAGGATCGCGCGCGAGAACGCGACCATCAGCTCGTCGCCCCACACGATACGCCCGTGCTCGTCAACCGCGCCGATCCGGTCCGCGTCGCCGTCATATGCGATTCCAACCGTCGCGTTGGTCTTGAGGACCTTGTCGACGAGGTCGCGCATGTTCGCCTCGACGGTCGGATCGGGATGATGGTTGGGAAAGCGGCCGTCCATCGTGGTATAGAGTTCGACTACCTCGATGCCGAGCTTGCGCATAATCGGCACCGCCACCGCGCCGCCGCATCCGTTGCCGGCGTCGACCACGACCTTGAGCCCGGGCCGGAACTTGAATTGCCCGGCGATGAACTCGGCGTAGTCGGGAATCACCGCTCGCGCGCTGAGCTTGCCCGGCGCGGCGGCGCGCACGTAGTCGCTGCGCTCGATAATCTCGCGCAGCGCCTGGATCTCGGCGCCGTGAATCGTGGTCGAGCCGATGCCGAGCTTGAAGCCGTTGTACTCGGCGGCGTTGTGGCTGCCGGTGATCATGAGGCCGCCGTCCATTTGCCAGTTGAGCATCGAGAAGTAGAGCAGCGGCGTCGGCACCACGCCGATATCGACCACGTTGATGCCGCTCGGGATCAGACCCTCGATCATCAGGTCGCGAAGCGCGTCGGATGTGAGGCGGCAATCGCGGCCGAGGGTGATGGTGTGTTTGCCCGCGCGCCCAAGCAGCGTCGCGTAGGCGCGGCCCAGGTTGACGACGAAGTCGTCGTCGAAGTCATTCTCCACGACGCCGCGGATGTCGTATTCACGAAAGACTTGCGGATTCATCGATTGCGGCGTGCCGATGGCTGGCGCGGGTTCACCTCGATATGATGGCCAGTCTGTGCGACAGCCGCTCTCAGCGCAAGAGCATCGAAGCGGAGCTCGTTGTCCGTGACTCAGAGTGACGCACGCGTGGCCTTGGTGACGGGCGCGGGACGCGGCATCGGCCGCGCAGTCGCGCTTGCGCTCGCGCGCGAGGGTTTTTCGCTCTGCCTCGCGGCCCGCACGTACGCCGAGCTCGAGGAGACGCGTCGGCTCACTGAGCTTCCCGCCAAACGCGCGCTGATCGTGCTCGTCGATCTCGCCGCCGAGGAAGCTCCGGAGAATCTCGCGGGTGCGGCTCTCGATCATTTCGGGCGTATCGACGTGCTGATCAATAATGCCGGATGGGCGCCGCCGCGAGTGCCGCTGCTCAAGCTCCGCAGCACCGACCTCGCGCGGATGATCGCAGTGAACCTCCACGCGCCGATCGCGCTGACGCGGATCGTCGCCGCGAAAATGTCTACGAGCGGCCGCGGTGCGATCGTCAATATCGCATCGAGCGCGGCCCGTAAAACGCCCGCAAGCGAAGCGGTCTATGCCGCGGCGAAAGCAGGGCTCGTGGCCTTCACGCACGCGGCGTTCGCAGAACTAAGGCATCAGGATGTGAAGCTCTCGGTGATCGTGCCGGGACTAGTCGACACCGCGCTCATCCCGCCCAACAAGCGAATCGATCGCGCGCTGATGATGCCGCCGGAGGACGTCGCCGCGGCGGTCATGCAAATCGTGAACTCGCCGCCGCGCACCTGCCCGGTTGAGGTCGTGCTCGAGCCGCAGCGCGATCCTGCGCGCGGCTATAAGGCGTGAAGCGGCGCAAGATGTCGTTCACCTCGCGACTCGCGCTGACGCTCGTAGCCGCTCTGGCGGCGGCCGCAGTCGTCGCGCCGATCGCGGGCGCGATCGTCGCGATGCTCGGCTACCGGATTCCGTTCCCGCGTATCTTCGATCGCACCGCGATGGCGACGGTGCTCGTCGCGCTCATCTGGAGCGGCGGGCGCCTTCGCTTCATTCCTTTGCTGGCGAAGGGCTTCAGTAATCCCGGATTGAACTGGACGCGCGCAATCAAGGGCCTCGTGGTCTCGATCGCGATCATCGTCATCCTCGGCGCCACGGCGGTGCTGCTAGGTGGAACAGCAAACTCGCTCGGCGCCGCGGCGGCGCGCGTACCGAAGTA
>JASHQJ010000290.1 GCA_030037595.1 Candidatus Binataceae bacterium | reverse complement strand
ATTCATCTGCCCATACGCAGCGATTGTGGTTGTAGAGGCGTCTCATCCAGTCGGGACTCCAGTCGCGCACCTCGCGGCCGGCGAGGTAGTTGCGGCGCCGCATGACGTAAAGATCGAACCGCTCGAGGTCGTCCATATCGAGGCCCTGAATCTCACGTGCGAGTTCAGCCGAGCATTCTTCGTCGCCATCCAGAAAGAAGATCCAGTCATTGCGACATAGGCTTGCCGCGAACTTCTTCTGCTCGGTGTAGCCGCGCCACTTCTCGACGACGTAGCGATCGGTGTGCGCCTTGGCGATCGCAGCCGTCGAGTCAGTGGAGCCTGAATCCACGATTACGAGTTCATCCGCCCACGCTACAGACTGGCACGCGGCTTCCAGCGTATCGGCTACGTTCGCACAAATGATTGCTGCGGATATGCGAGCCATGTGAGCGATCGCGCTCAATCAGGGTCGATAAGCACGCCCGGGTTCAGGATACCGCGCGGGTCGAGCGCCTTCTTGGCCGCTTTCAGAGCCGTCGCGAATCCATCCGGGCGCTGCCGGTCGTACCATGGACGATGGTCGCGGCCGACCGCGTGATGATGCGTGATCGTGCCGCCGAGCTTGATCAGAACATCCGACACCGCCTTCTTAATCTCGTCCCACTGCTGAACCTGCGAGCCTTTCTCTCCCGGCGCGAGCACCGTGTAATAGGGCGCGGGTCCGTCGGGATAGACATGGGTGAAACGGCACGTCACCGTACCCTGGCCGCAGATACGCGCGACGGCTTCCCGAGCCGCCGTCATTACCTGCCGATGGAACTCGGGGAAGCGCTCCCACGTGATCGCGGTCTCGAAGGTGTCGCTCACCATCCCCATCGCGATCACCGTGTCGCGCAGATACGGCGCGTTGAGGAACGCGTTGCGCCACGCGCCCGCCGCGCCCTCGTGCGTCGCCTCTTTGTCTGTGCGCGTCTTGCCCGCGTCGGCCGGGATTTTTCCGCCATGATCGGCGGCGCATTCGAGTGCGCGCTTCATCCACGGCTCGAGCGGATGGTCCGCCGATTCGAACGCGAGCACCAGCACCGCCTCGCTGCCGTCGCCCGCGCCGGAATTCAGCGCTTCGCCCTCGTCGAGCACGCGGCAGTTCGCGGGGAAGAGCGCGATCTGTGAAATCTGCCGCACCGCCTCGGCCGCCTTGATGAAACTCGGAAACGGAATCGAGGCACCCGCGCGGAACGTCGGCCGATCCTGCAGGCGCATCCATGCTTCGGTAATGATGCCGAGCGTGCCTTCCGAGCCGATGAACATTCGATCCGGACTCGGTCCCGCGCCCGAGCCTGGCAGCCGCCGCGACTCGATTGTGCCGCTCGGAGTCACGACTCGGAGCGATTCGACGAAGTCATCGATATGCGTGTAGAGCGTCGCGAAGTGCCCGCCCGAGCGCGTCGCGATCCATCCGCCGAGCGAGGAAAACTCGAACGATTGCGGATAATGCCGCAGCGTGTAGCCGTGCGGGCGAAGTTGATCCTCGAGCGCGGGGCCGAGCACGCCTCCCTGGATTCGGGCGGCGCGTGACGCGCGATCGACTTCGAGCACCTTGTCGAGATGCATGAGATCGATCGACACCGCACCCGGGTATCGATCGCCAGCGGGCGGCTCAACTCCGCCCATCACGCTCGACCCGCCGCCGTAGGGTGACGCCGCGAGCTTCTCGCGATCGCACCATTCGAGCACGCGAATCAGTTCCTGCTCGCTGCGTGGAAACGCAACGACGTCGAACGGATTTGGATAGTCGCGCTGGAACGCGCGAACGCCGTCGCGGAAACTCTTGCCGTAGCTGTGCCCCGCGCGATCGTAGTTAGTAGTCGAGCAGATTTCCTCGAGCGCATGGGGCACCCTCACGCGCGGCGCGCGGAGCTTCAGCTCCGCCTCGGTCGGCGGCGGCGTGATCTCGAAGCCCTTAAGGCCGAAGCGCTTGGCCATCCGCTCGGCCATATGCTTTTGCTGCTCGGGATTCGGCCCCTGGTCCTCATAACCCCAGCCCCAGAACTTGCGCCTTCGTTCCGCCATCGTCGTTCGCCTCGCGCTAGATGATTTTTCGATAGTGCGACAGCGGCGCGCGCTCCGCAAACGCGAATTCATACTTGAATGGCATCCGCGCTCGCCGTATCAATCGAGCAGCGAGGCAAGGAGTTTCGAGCATGAGCAGCAGAGCGATTTCCGCCGCCGACCCGTATCCGCGCAAACGCCTGATGCCCAAGATGGGCGGCTGGATCTCCTATGCCGACACGGGCAGCGGCGATCCGATCGTCTTCCTCCACGGCAACCCGACTTCGTCGTATCTCTGGCGCAACATCATTCCGTTTCTCTCCGATCGCTCGCGATGCCTCGCGCCCGACCTCATCGGGATGGGCGACTCGGGGCCATCGGCGAGTGGGACCTATCGCTTCGTCGATCACGCGGCCGCGCTCGACTCATGGTTCGAGCTGCTCGGGCTCAACAGGATGGTCACGCTGGTCGTGCACGATTGGGGCTCGGCTCTAGGCTTTCACTGGGCGAATCGGCATCGCGATGCGGTCAAGGGTATCGCGTACATGGAGGCGCTCGTGCGGCCTATCACGTGGGATGAATGGTCGAACGCGGCGGTGCCGGTGTTCAAAGCGCTCCGCAGTCCGGCTGGCGAGCAGATGATTCTCGAAAGAAATCTCTTCGTCGAGACGATCCTGCCGCGGAGCATCCAGCGCAAACTGACTGACGAGGAAATGAATCATTATCGCAAGCCCTTCGAGGAATCGGGCGAAAAGCGCCGGCCGACTCTCACCTGGCCGCGCGAGATTCCGATCGAGGGCGAACCCAAGGATGTCGTCGCGATCGCCGAGGCCTACGCCGCGTGGCTGAAGCAGAGCCAGCTGCCTAAGCTCTTCATCAACGCCGACCCGGGCGCCATCCTCACGGGAGCGCAGCGCGAGTTCTGCCGCTCATGGCCGAATCAACGCGAGGTGACGGTCAAGGGTATTCATTTCATCCAGGAAGATTCGCCGCACGAAATCGGCGTGGCGATCCGCGACTGGTACGTCAAGCTGAAATAGGAGCGCCATGTCTTACTCGACGATCGATTTCGAAGTCCGCGACAACGTCGCGCATCTCACGCTCAACCGGCCCGACGCGGCCAACGCGCTCAACCTCGCGATGGCGGCGGACCTTCGCCACGCAGCTCGTCGATGCGCCAACGACGCATCGGTTCGCGCCGTGCTGATCAGCGGCGCGGGTAAGCTTTTCTGCGCGGGTGGCGATTTGAAATCGTTCGCATCGGCGCCCGAAGGCGAACTTGCCGATCTCCTCGAGCAGGTGACGTTGAATCTGCATCAGGCCGTTTCCCACTTCGCGCGAATGAACGCGCCCGTCGTCGCTGCCGTGCACGGCAGCGCGGCTGGAGCGGGGATGAGTCTCGCGTGTGCGTGCGACTTCACGCTCGCTGCAGAGTCGGCGAGGTTCGCGATCGCGTATACGCGCGCAGGCCTCACGCCCGACGGCTCATCCACGTACTTTCTGCCGCGGATAATAGGCACCCGGCGCACGATCGAACTCGCGATAACGAACCGCATACTTAGCGCGAAGGAAGCCCAGGACTTGGGAATCGTAACGCGCGTAGAGCCCGACCCAGACCTGATGCGCGAGGCGGAGAAGTTCGCGGGCGAGCTTGCGGCCGGGCCGACGATTGCATTCGGCGGGTTGAAGCGGATGATCGCCGAAACGTTCGACAATTCGCTCGAGGCGCAGATGACGCTGGAGACGAGCACGATCGCGTCGGTCTCGGGCAGCGCCGACGCCCGCGAAGGTATCGCCGCATTTCTCGCAAAGCGCCCGCCTAAGTTCACCGGTAGGTAAGCCGCAGGCCTCCGGAAGTCATTCCGAGCGCTGCGCGAGGATTCTAAGGCCGCTACGGCCGCCACCGCAATGGTGAGTCGCGAGCGATAGCTTGATGTAGGGCAAACGTGAAGCGATGCGATTCGAAACGGCTAAGAAGTGCGGGCGGGGACGCCCGGCGCCACTCCGGAAACAAGTCAGCCCTATCTGTAGTGGCGGCGGGCGTCCCCGCCCGCTTTAACGCTCATAGAGCAACCGATCCAGTCAAAATCTCAGCTTCGGTCGCTTCAATCTGCGTTCGTAGGTGTTGGAAGCAACTTGAAACTCGCGTTCGCGTCCTTCTTGCTGAGAGGCCGTACTTAAAGAATCGCGTCATCGCTCAAGTCACCGGGAATGTTTATTCTTCCGACTTGATATAGTTGAAGAACCAAACTCATTCGCGCAATCGAGTCTGGCGTTAAGGTGAAGTCGACAGCACTTATACCTAACTGACGATCATCGCTTTCGCGGACCGGGACAATGAAGAACTGGTAGTTCCCTGCCGTCTACTTGAAGAATCTATGAAACATATCGGTCGCCTTTTTCGAAAAATCGGCCGACGAGCTGGAAGAGGTTTGCAAAAACCCGGCAGGAATGGTTGGCCTGAGGGTCCTCAACGATTCCTTCTTTGGCTCGCTGCCGAGCCACAGCGACAGCGGCTACACACGGGCCGGAGTCTTATTCGTGGATCAGCTTGGGCATCTGAAGGATGGCGACCTGTTCCGCGCTTCGTGCTTCAAGCAGCTGCGCTGAAAGTGAGGTTCTCGCGATGAAGCGCGTACTCATAATTCCCAAGGAAACCCAGCCGATGCACGACGGGTTTCATTTCTCTCAAACAAATCGAGTCGGCGACATAATTTGGCTCCCCGGACAGGTCGGCATCGACGACAAGCTCAAGCCCGCGAGCGGGAATGGCCGCGCAGGCACGCCTCGCGGTCGAGGGTCTTAAGCAAACCTTGGCGGCCGCCGCCGCGACTCTGGACGACGTTGTCGAATTGACAACTTTTCACATCGATCTGCGCGGAGAAATGGAGCAATTCGTCAAAGTGAAGGACGAGTACCTTCCGCGCAACTATCCGGCCTGGACCATAGTAGGTGTGACTCAGCTTGCGCTTCCGGAGTTGCGAGTCGAAATCCGTGCGGTGGCTGTAGCCGGGTCGTCAAAAGATTGATTTCAGCAAAAGACGCCAGACCCTCTCAAGCGGAGAAACGAACATGGTTAAGTCTCTACCAGCGACAGCCTCATGCGCCGAAGTGGTTGCAGTGCGGAATCGAGATGGATGCGTAGTTGTTAAATCGCTCGCCGCTCTTCAAGTGTGCGATCAGCTCGAGGACGATCTAAGCACCACTTCTTGCTGCCAAGAAAGACGAGCCGCCGATAAATGCACTCTATGGTTATGAGGCTTTTCTGCCCGCGAAGACCCGGCGCATCGTTGGCGTTATCGCCAAGTCGCGCGCCTTCCGCGATCTAGTCACGCACCCTCCAATCATGTCTGTTCGCGACGCGATGCTGCTGCCGAGTTGTGCTAACTACTAGTTATGCACTACCGCGGCGTTGGTCCCCGATCCGGTTCTAAGGCTCAGGCGCTGCATCGCGAGGATCAACTCTGGAATTTGCCTTCGCCGCATCCCGTGATCGAGGTCGCCACGATGTGGGCGATCACAGATTTTACCAAGGAAAACGGCGCCACTCATCTCGTACGCGGAAGCAATTCCAAAGGTCGGACGGACGGACTCCAAGCGAGGGCGAGATTTTTCAGGCGGAGATGGCACGCGGCTCGCTTCGGCTGTGGACTGATCACGTACTGCATGGAGCGGGCGCCAACCGCTCGGATGCTCCGCGCTTCGGCGCAGGTGCTGCCTACATTTTCGGTTGGATACGGCAGGAGGAAAATCAGTATCTCGTGTCCCACCCGAGCTTGCCCGCACCCTTCCGGAGAATCTCCAGAAGCTGGTGGGATATCAACCAAACGGCGGCCTCGGATTCGTAGGAGAATCGGGCCAGGATCCGATCGAAATGCTGCGCGCTTAGCGCGACCTGGACAAATCGGAGGAATTCCGATGGACGTGGCGGAGTCGAAC
>JASHQJ010000289.1 GCA_030037595.1 Candidatus Binataceae bacterium | reverse complement strand
TTATCGTCGGGCGCGGGGGCGGCTCGCTCGAGGACCTCTGGTGCTTCAACGAGGAGATCATTGCACGCGCAATTTATCATTCGCGTATTCCGATCGTTTCGGCCGTCGGTCACGAGGTCGATTTCACGATCGCCGATTTTGTCGCCGATCTGCGCGCACCGACTCCAACTGCTGCCGCTGCCATGGTCGTGCCGAGCAAGCAGGAATTGCGCGAGCGGATCGCGGCTGACGATGCTTCCCTGCAGATAGCGATGCGCCGGGCAATCGATAAATTGCGCGAGACGGCCGACGATCTCGCGTCGCGGCTGCGTCATCCGAAGAACCTGATCGTCGCCGCGCGCGAGCGGCTTGAAGACGCAATCCGCGAACTTCATGGCGCAATAGGCGCGCGAATCAAGGACGCGCGGCGCAGCCTCCGCGAGAACGCCGCCGCACTTCGCGCGCCAACTTCGGTTGTGCGCGAGGAGCGGCTACGCCTGAGCCGGCTCGCGCTTCAGCTTGCGCACGGCATGGAGCGACTCGCCAAGAAGCAGCGCGCGGCTCTTGGCGCGGCAGGCGCGCGGCTCGACTCGCTCTCTCCCCTCAAGGTGCTCGACCGCGGTTACGCCGTCGTGCTCGACGTCGCGAGTGGACGCGCCGTCAGTGACGCTTCGACTGTTGAAGTCGGCGCCCAACTCGACATACGGCTCGCACGCGGTAAACTGCGGGCACGCACCACTGCACGCGAAGTTTGAACCACCATGGCCACCAAGGGACGCAAATTCGAAGACGAGCTCAAGGACCTCGAGACACTTGTTAGCCAGATCGATTCGGGCGAACTAACGCTCGAGGAATCGATCGGCGCTTTCGAACGCGGCGTTGCGCTGGTCAAATCGCTCAACCAGAAGCTCGACGAGGTCGAGCGCAAGGTCGAGATGCTCACGCGCGACGCCGAGGGCCAGCTGCAGAGCGTGGTGCTCCAGGCCGAGGGCGAGGGCGGCGGCTCGAGCGAAGCGGCCGCTGACGCAGACGACGAAGACGTTCCCTTCTGAGTGGTTTCAAAGCTGCTCGGTAGCTTGCAGGTGAGAGTCCTGCCACCGGAAGAGGCTAGTTGCCGGTCTAGCTATGGCCTACGCGTGGAGGGCGACCGAGATGCGGCAACAACGCCGGAAAAACCTGGCCCTAGACCCAGACCGTGGGCGCGCGCAACTGCACAGCCCGTAAGTAGGTGAACCTCGTAAGCCTCGTAAATGTCAGCCACGCGGTGATGCTGGGAGAGCGTGGTGTAGTTGGTTCCGCCGAGTGAAGGCGTTCTCATTCACCCACCGCACCAAGGTGTTTGCGGACGGCACGGTACGGAAGAGCAATGCGTGACCTCAGGAGGACTGACGGAGTCTGCGGAAGGCACCGGAGTAAGCAAGCCTATAAGCGCGAGCGAAATGGCAAGCGACGCTCCGTCAGTAGTCGGACGGCTGCGAAGTAGCGCAAGCGCGGTGAAAGCCGCGTGACCACATCGGTGGCGACCGGAATGGGTCGGGGAAGGCGGCCGGCGAAGATGGTCGGCAAGAGCAAGCGATGCTGGATGAGCAAGGACGGGAAGGTGAAACAGTTCCATGAGTGAAATACGCGTACATTTCCGTCCGAGGAGACTGGCGGACTGGCTCAGCCCGACAGGTGCAGGGAAGGTCCATACGTTAATTGACAAGGTGTATCAGCGGAAGAACTTGGAGTTAGCCCGGGATCCGAGTAAAGGCCAATTGGGGCAGTGGTGGGGTCGACGGGCAGACGCTTGACGCTTATGGCGCGCAGCTCGATGAGCAATTGGAGCGGTTGCGGGGTGAGCTGAAAGAGGATGCTTATCAACCGCAACCGGTGCGGCGGGCACCAATCCCGAAGGTAGGAGGTAAGCTCGGCGAGCAGCGCATGTTAGGGGTACCGACGGTACGTGACCGGGTATGCCAGCAGGCCCTGCTCAATCGGCTGGAGCCTATCTTCGAGCCGGTATTCGATGATGCCAACTTCGGTTATCGGCGAGGGCGCTCGACCAGGGATGCGATGCGCAAGGTGCGGAGGGAGATCCGGAGCGGGCGGGAGTGGATTGTGGATGCCGATCTGAAGGACTTCTTCGGGTCGATCGACCACGAAAAACTTCTAACGCTGGTGGCCCAACGCATAGCCGATGGTCGCGTGCTACGCCTGCTGAGCGCGATGCTCAAGGCCGGCAGCTACGGACAGGGGCGGCCTCTTTCCAACCGAGCGCGGAACTCCGCAAGGCGGGGTGGTCTCGCCCATGCTCAGCAACATTCTCCTGACGCCGTTTGACCGGGAGATGCGAGGCAAGGGATCAAAGCTCACTCGTTGGGCCGATGACTGGTGATTATCTGTAAATCGGCGGCAGAGGCGCGGACCGCGGTAACGGCGGCCCGCAAAATCCTGGCACAGCTAGGGGTGCAACTGCATCCGGACAAGACACGCATCGTGCACGTGCAGCATGGATTCGAGCTCCTTGGTTACAAAATCAAACTCGGACAGGGGCTGCGCCTTTCGCCGAATAAAGTATGTAGCGGCGTAAAGGCAGGGGCGCTTTATGCGTATCCGCGTGAGAAATCGATTCGGCGCTTCATGGACCAGGTGCGGGCGCGTACGCGGCGGCGTATACCGCGGAAGACCAAGGAGCTGATTGTCGAGCTGAACCCGCTCTTGCGAGGGTGGGGCGAGTATTACAAACGCGCCCAGGTCCGCAAGCTCTTCCACAGACTCGACGGCTGGATTAGGCGGCGCATCTGGTCGCACCGCTATCGGCGCTGGCGATGCAAGGGCTGGAAAGAACTGCCCTCATCGCGGCTCTACGGCGAGTATGGCCTGGTCAACCTTGTTCAGCTAATTCCTTCCTTGGGACTTTGGAAACCCGCGTCTTCATGAAAGCTGCATGCGGGAAAACCGCACGTGCAGTTTGAGCGGCGGACGGTGGCTAGCGCGCAAGCGCGCCACCTCCGACCCGACACCGATGATGGCGAGGACAACAGAACCTTGCCGGAGGGAAGGACCTCTGCTTCTGCCGCGCGAACGGCTGCGAGAGGCGCTGCGTGATTGCGAAAGCTCAAAACACGCCGTTAGAAAGGTTTTACAGCTTCCACCGGCTGTTCAAGCTCTACAGCTTAGTAGCCGGTGGCCGAGACCGGTATGGGCATCTTGTGGCGCCGTAATGCTGCCGCAAGAACGGCCGTCGGAAAGCCGTGTGCGGGAAAACTGCACGCACGGTTTCGCGAGGGGCCGCTGAGGAGACGACTTCAAATCAGTGGCCCACTCTACAGCCCGAAACCCTCCGGCCAAGCGGCGATGTTGCGCTGATGCGTTCGCGGCTCGACGTCGAAATGGCGCGCCGAGGGCTCGCCGAAAGCCGCGAGAGCGCTCGCAAGCTGGTGATGGCGGGGCGGGTACGCGTCAACTCGCGGCCGGCCGACAAGCCCGACCTTCGCGTTCATACCGACACTCCTATCGAAGTGATTACGGCCGGCCGAGAATACGCGAGCCGCGGCGCCTACAAGCTGATCGGCGCGCTCGATCATTTCGGCGTGAGCGTTGAGGGAAAGCGCGCGCTCGACGTTGGAGCATCGACCGGCGGCTTCAGCGACGTGCTGCTCGCGCGAGGCGCGACCAGCGTGATCGCGCTCGACGTCGGCTACGGCCAGATCGCCGCGCGGCTAAGAAACGATCCCCGCGTGATCGTTCTGGACAGGACAAATATCCGCCATGTCACGCCTGGCGATCTTCCATATCGTCCGGAGCTGGTGACGATCGACGTGAGCTTCATTTCGCTGGGAATCGTGCTGCCCGCGGTGCTTGCGCTGCTAGGCGAAGGGGCGGAGATTATTGCGCTCATCAAGCCGCAATTCGAAGTCGGCAAGGGCAAAGTGGGCAAGGGCGGAATCGTGCGAGACGAAAACCTCAGACGCGAGACGGTCGATGCGATCCTCGATTTCGCGCGCGGTCGCGGCCTCGAAGTCGCGGGCGCGATCGAGTCTCCGATCGCAGGTGCGGGGGGCAATCGCGAGTATCTTGCGCTGATGCGCGTGAAGGATACGGGCGCGCGATGAAGCGGGCATGGGCGCTCGGCTGCGACATGGGCGGGACCAATATCCGTTGCGCCGCGGTCTCGCTCGACGGCGACGTGCTGATGATGCGGCGCGGGCCCTCACTCGCCTGGCGCGCTGCTCGGGCGGTCGCCGACAATATCGCGGAGCAGGTGAACACGCTGCTCGCCGATGCGAAGGCAGGTGGTCTTGGTGCTCCGCGCGCAATTGGCGTCGCGGTGCCGGGTCCGCTCAACGTCTTCAGCGGCACCGTGATGGCCGCGCCGCACGTCGCGGCGTGGCGATCGTTTCCGCTGCGCGCTCGTCTCGAGGCAAAGATTGGCCGCCGCGTGATCGTCGAGAACGATGCGAACGCATGGGCCTGCGGCGAGTTCTGGCGCGGCTCGGCCCGCGGGCGCCGCGACGTAGTGCTGCTCACACTCGGTACCGGAGTGGGTGGCGGATTGATCGTCGGTGGCAAGCTCGTGCATGGCCGAAGTGGAATGGCCGCGGAGCTTGGGCATGTGACGGTCGAACCCGACGGGATGCCATGCGATTGCGGATCGCATGGATGCCTCGAAGCGTACGCATCGACATCTGGCCTGCGCGGCCTCGTCGAACGGCGCCTTGGTCTCGCGCGCCGCGCGCCGCTTAAGAGCGAGATGCTCGACGTCGAGGGGAATTTTTCGGTGCGCGCGATGACGACATTGGCGCGGCGGCATGATCGCCTGGCGCTGGAGATTTTCGCGCTCGCTGGCCGCTACCTTGGAATCGCGATTGCGTCATTCCTTAATGTCTTCAACCCCGAGTTGGTGGTGATTGGCGGCGGAATGGCGGGCGCGCTGTCGTACATGAGAAAAACGATGATGGCCGAGGTGCGCGAACGGGCATTCACTGCCGTCGCGCGCGAGGCTCGAATCGTGCGCGCGGCGCTCGGTCCACGTGGCGGAGTAGTGGGTGCCGCCTATGTCGCGCTCAATCCGCCCTCCAAACCGCCTCAAAGTGGGCGCTAACGTCTCATTTGCTTAGCGCGTCGATTGGATTAGCCTATTGAGACGGAGCATTTCGAAATGAGTCGGCGGTTTAAGGGGTCGATGTTCCTGCGCATCGCGGCAGGGGTATTGCTGGCAGTTTTGGTGGGCGGGTTGGCCTTTGCTCAGACCGGAGATTTCAGCGAGAGCAATATTCCGGCGTCGGCTCCTACCGCAAAGCACGCTGCTCCCGCCGAAGGCCAGGCCGAAGAAGAAGCTCCCGAGGGGAGCACCACCGAAGAGGGCTCTCAGCCCAGTGCTCCCGTTGTTCATCCCCAGCCCGCGCGCGTGATTCCATACACGATACGCCCCGGAGATTCGATCGGCGCGATTGCCGCGATGTTCGGCGTGGCACCGGAAGAAATCGCGCATGCGAACCGGATGAATGAAGACGACGAATTGATGGTGGGCGAGGTGCTGCGGATCCCCAAGCCATTCACCAACGAGGTCAACAGCCTTCGCTCACAGGTCGATTCGCTCAACGCGCAATTGCAGGCGACACAGCAAAAGAGCGATGCCGCCGAGAATCAGCTTCAGCAGTTAAAAGACCAGGTGCAGGAGCTCCAAGGCGACAACCAGAGCTTGCAATCCAGCGTAAAACAGTTGCCTTGGTGGCAGGCAACTTCGTTCACTTTGGGCCTGCTCGCGGTGGTCATGTTCGTCGCGATGGTCGTGACGCTCTTCGAATGGTGGCGGATGCGGCGCAAGTTCCTCGCGCTGGCCGAAATGACCGAAGCGCTGAGCCGCCTCGATTACAAGTACCGCGCGATGTTCGCCAAGGCCGAGCTTCGCCTGCAGCAACTCTACGGCCGCCGCCGCCAGGGATTCTCCGAGGGCCAGGTGCGGCCCAAGCTGCCCGAAGAGATGGAAATCGATCGTCTCAACGAGGAATTGAAGCAGGTTCTCGCCGAGCATCTGGAGAAGCTCGGCGCGCGCCTGCATGGATCGAGAAAGCGCGGGCGTTGGCGTGAGATGCTGGGCGGTGTAGATTCACCCGTGGAAGCCCGGGTCCGCCGCTGACGGTCTGACAACGGTCGCAAAGCTGAAGGGGAACGATCATGAAACGCATCGCATGGATCACACTTACGCTCGCGGTTCTCTTCGCGCCGACTGGGTTCACAATGCTCCAGCGCGCCAGCGCCGGTGACACTCCCGCGTGTTGCACCAACCACGAGGCGTGCTGCCCATCCGGCGCCTGCTGCAAAGGCGGCAGTCATAGCGCCGCTATGCACTGTCGCATGAGTGCGTAGCCGCTCGCCTGACCCAAAAATCGTCTGGTAGTCATAAGCTCGCTAAGCGATAATCGCTGACAGACTTCTGCGCCGCGCCCGTGCCTGACGTCGGGCGCGCGCACGGTCGTGCTGGAACATCCACGGAGGCATCGATGCGCAAATTCATAGTCATCCCTCTTGCCTTGATCTTCGCAGCAGGATTGATCCGCATCGCACTCGCAGATGGCGCCGAGAAAACTGTGAGCGGCGTGATCGAGGACAGCTACTGCTACGGCACGATGGGCGCGCATGGCGCGAGCCACAAGTCCTGCGCCGTCAAATGTATCAAGGCGGGCATCCCCGCGTCGCTGGTCGAAAACAACACCGGCGCGATCTACGTCCTTCTGCCGAAGAACAACGAGCAGCCTCTCCCCGCTGACGTAATCAATCGCGCCGAGGATCAGGTCACTGTTACCGGCAAGGAGTACAGCAAGGGCGGCGTCAACTTCCTGGTCGTCGAGTCCGTGAAGTAAAGAATCGCCGTGCTCGAACGGATGCTGCCCGGGCTCGGGCACGTTCAGAACATCCATCCGCTGTTCGTGCACTTTCCGATTGCGCTGCTACTCACGGGGGCGCTCTTTTATCTGATTGCGTGGATCGGCGGACGCGAGCCGATCGAGTGGACTGCGTTCTGGGTGCTGATGCTAGGCGCGATCGGCGCGGCCGCGGCGGTCGCGACTGGTTTATATGCCGGACCTGGCGTGATGATCTCCGAGTCCGTGCGGGAGCATCTACTGCGCCATCACATGCGAATCATGATCGTGACTTCCCTCGTGACCGGCATCCTCGCGATCTGGGCGATTGCGGCACGGCCGATGCCGCTTCGGGGGCGGATCATATTCATGTTGGGACTGCTTGCGGTCGTCGTGCTGATCTCGATCGGCGCGGATCTCGGGTCCGAGATGGTTTACGGTTACAACGCCGGCGGCGACGCATGTTCGCAGCCCATCGAGCTGAATCACTAAGCTGCGGCGTCGGCTTTCTTTCCGACTCGCGTCAGACTGCGATATAACCCGCTTATAGACGATAGATTCGGCTGAGAAGGAGAGCGCAAATGGCCTACGGTCAGATTCTGCTCGATATCGCTGACGGCATCGCAACCATCACGCTCAACCGTCCCGAGAAACTCAACGCCTACACTGCCCAGATGGGCGCCGAGCTGCACGAGGCGTTTCAGGAACTCGACAACAATGACGACGTGCGCGTGATCGTCGTGACTGGCGCGGGCCGCGCGTTCTGCGCGGGCGCCGATCTCTCCTCGGCCGGTGGCGACACGTTCAACTATGACAAGCGTGCCGAGCGCGGTGAGCGTCCGCGTCCGGTGGTGATTCGCCCGTGGAACATGAAGAAGCCGATTATCGCGGCAATCAATGGTCCGGCGGTCGGCGTAGGTATCACGCTGCCGATGCAGTGGGATATGCGCGTCGCCACGGAAAGCGCGCGTATCGGATTCGTGTTCGTGCGACGCGGCGTTATCCCCGAGGCGCTGAGTCTCTGGACCGTGCCGCGGATGGTCGGTCTCGCCAAGGCGAACGAATTGCTGATGACGGGCAGGATCGTCACCGCGCGCGAGGCGCTCGATTTCGGCATCGTGAGCCACGTCTGGCCCGACGCCGAGTTCCAGGGCAAGGTGCGGGAGATGGCGCTGGATATCGCGCAGAATACGGCGCCGGTGTCGGTGGCGATGACCAAGCGGCTGATTTACGGCTTACTCGCGGAGACTGGCGCTGAGGCAGCGCAAGCGATCGACTCGCGTTCGTTCCAGTGGGTCGGCAAGCAGGCTGATTCGCGCGAGGGCGTGACCGCATTCCTCGAAAAGCGCAAGCCCGCCTGGAAGATGAAGCCGTCGAAGGACTTTCCCGACTTCTTGCCGCCAATCAAGTGAGCGACGCCTCGAGCGCGGAGGCGCCTGCCCAGGATTTCGCGGCCACCGAGCGGCGACAGTTTCGCCGTCTGGCGACGATTCTGGTGGTGCTAGGAATCGCCGGCACCGCGCTCGAACTTCCGCTCGCCGTTATCCTTCGCGGCCACACCGCTCGTCATCTAATCGATCAGACGAGCGTGGTGCTTGTTGTATCGTTGACGCTCGCAGTGCTGGCGCCCACTGCGCTCCGAATCAGCTCACGAATCGGATTCCCTGGCGCGCCCTGGACTGCGAGCGTCCTCGGTGCGCTCGGACCCCGACCCGCATTCCTCGACCTTGTTCGCTCGGCTGCATTTTATGCGCTCGCGACACCGCTCATTGCCGCCGTGATGCTCGTGTCACTGACCCTGCCGGGGATTGCGATCGCGCGCGCCAACCACGTCCCGATCCCGCCGATGCCGGAGATCGATGCCAGCGCCCGCGCCACCGCACTGATTGCGTTGCCGGTCTCCGTCGCAGCCGGCATCAGCGAGGAAATCGAATTTCGCCTGACATTGTTTGCGATACTGGCCGGGGTGTTCGGCGGTCTGCTTGGCCGGCGTGATGATGGGCGGCCGTCACGCTCGGCAGTCCTCTCTGCTGCGCTCGTGCAGAGCTACGTTTTCGGCCTGATGCACCTGCTGCCGCGCGCCGGCGCGCTCTACGATCGGCCGGGGATCCTACTGCTGTCAGGTCTCGTGATGCCGCAGATGTGGGAAGGCCTCATTTTCTCCCATCTCTATTACTTCAAGGGACTCGAGGCCTCGATTCTCGCGCATGCGATGATGGACTTCGGCCTGTTCGTTATCGTAACACTCACGCTACTGGCGCAATTATGAAGCAGATGCCGACGAAGCCGCGTCGCGTAAGTGTTGAGCGCCGCCTGTCCTTGCGCGTAAATTAACTGGGGTCGGAATCCGATTTTTTCACGGGCGCCCGGCTTGCAGCGCGCAACGCCCAGTCGATAAAGGGATGTCTATTTACAGCGCGAGTATTGAGCGCCATTCTGCGGCCCGCATCGATGGCAGTTTCACCGCGAGGCTTTCGAGCACCGCATTCGCCGCGATGCTGCTGATCTGCCTCGTGCTTCAGGGATGCTCGGTTTACAAGAAGTTCTTGAACAGCGCGCCGCCGGACTCGGATATTGAGATCGATGATCTCGGTGATAGTGGGACGTCGGCACCGGCACCCTCCGCCAATATTCAGATCAGCTACAAAGACAAGGGCGACTCTCTCGAGCGCGTCACTGTCGTCAAATTCTTCGGCGCCGACGCGATGCAAACGATGGCTCGCGACGCGACGCATCAGCAAACGATGGTCCGTTTCAACGGCGGCGTAACGGTGTGGCAGTTCAAGGCCTCGCGCAGCACGATCGGCTCGCTGACCGGAGTCCGCAACAACCAGTACGCGCTGAAGAGCGTGACTTACGGCAGGGTGCCCAAGGACTTTGAGCAGGTTATCCCCGACGAGGGGCCGCCGGAGCCGCTCGACCGCGGTAGCTTCTACGTTTTCGAAGTGACCCGCGAGTCAGGCACAACCAGCTATCAGGCGGTCAAAGTTAATGGCGACGGCTCACTGGTCGCGTACAATGCGCAGCCCCGCGCCGGTAGCAGTTACCTGCTTTGCTGCAACGTCGAGGAGGCCTTCACTGAGCCGGTCGTTCTACCCGACGCATCGCAGAATGTCGAGCAGGCGGCTGATCAGATGGATCAGGGCGGCGCACCCGACAACGGCAACATGGAAGAGCCACCGCCCTCGATGGGCGCCGCTGAACAACCTGATACCGGCGATAGCGAGTATAACGCTCCGCCTTCGTCGTCACACACCTCGGGACCAAGTATGGGAATGCCGGGTATGATGAATCCAAATTCCCTCCCGCGCGGCGATCCGGCACTCCATTAAGTCCCAAGTAAATCAGCGCCAAGAACCAAGCGGCACCCGCTGTCGGGTGCCGCTTTTCGTTGTGTTGATTTGATTTTCCAATCTTTCCCATCAGTTATGAATCTAAATTCATAAATGAGCGACGAATCGACATTGACATCACCTTCAGTTTCGATTATCAGTTCAGTTGTGTCAGCGGCTCTGAGTAGAACTGGCGACGGAGCGCCCAACCGCTTCGATCGACGGCGCGAAAAAACGCGCGAGGACCTGATTGAGGCGGCCGAGCGCGTCATCTCCTCCAAAGGGCTCCATCAGACCCGAATTGCGGATATCGCAGCCGAAGCTGATGTCGGACTCGGCACGTTCTACCTTCACTTCAAAACCAAGAATGAAATCTTCATGGAGCTGGTGGAGCAGGGTGCCAGCCAGATGCGCAAGGAGATCGCCGAGGCCAAGGCGTCGGCGACCGATCCCGCCGACAAGCTTCGCATCGCGATCGACAACGTTCTGAGTGACGCGGCGGAGGAGCCGGAGCTATTCCGAATCGTGTTCGGCCACACGCCCGCGTTCCTCAACCTGATGGAACGTGTCTTCGATCTTTTTGTCGAGGACTTTCGCGCCGACCTGACGCCGGTCGCCGGTGATCAGGCGGATACGATCGCGCACCTGATCGTCGGGATGCTCTCGCAGGCGATCTCCTGGATGCTCGGCAACCCGGAGCTCCCGCGCGAGCAGCTCAAAGAGACAATCGTAAATTTTGCCCTCGGCGGCCTTCAACGTATCGCCGCGCGAGTTGGAGGCTCCGATGGATAACGAACGGACTGAAGTTCATACCGACCTCGAAAGCATCTTTCACTGGGATTACTCGGTGAAGTTTCCCCAGATGGATCGGCTCTACGAGAACGCCAAGCGTGACCAGTGGAACGTTTCGACCGCGATTAACTGGGATCGTCCGATCGATCGTGAAGTCCTCGATATGTCGATGATGCCGATGTTCCAGACCGAGCTGTATCGCTCGCTTAGCGACGAGAACAAGGTGCAGCTGATGCGCAAGTTCGCGGCTTGGCGGCTATCGCAGTTTCTGCACGGCGAGCAGGGCGCACTGATGGTATGCGGCCAGCTGGTCGACGCCGTGCCCGATCTGGACGCCAAGATGAACGCCGCCGCGCAGGTCTTCGACGAGGCGCGCCACGTCGAGGCCTTCCGCAAGTACATCACCAAGCTCGACCGCATCTACCCGATCGATCCGACGCTGGAGAGGCTGCTCCGCGCCGTGATGGAGCACGATCGATGGGAGCCCAAGTACGTCGGGATGCAGGTCGTCGCCGAAGGTCTCGCGATCGCGGCGTTCCGCTTCATGCAGCGCGAGTCCAAGGATGAACTGCTACGCGAGATGCTCGAGTACATCATGAAGGACGAGTCGCGCCACGTGGGCTTCGGGATGCTCGCGCTCCGCGACGCGGTGACCAAGCTCAAGGGCAAGGATAAGAAGGACCTCGAGGACTTCGCGTTCACCGCCTGCGACATGATGGTGACCAAGATCGTTGACGGCCAGCCGAAGGACGGTTTCCTCTCGGGCGCGCAGGTATTCGACGAGGTCGGAATCTCCGCCTCGGATATCGAGGAGGAACTGAAGCGCAACCCGGCGTGGAAAGAAGCCGAGGAGGCGACGGAACGGCAATTCAACTCGTTCCTCTTCGTTGATACGATCATCCCGTGCCTTCGCCAGATCGATCTGATCAACGATCGCACTGCGAGCTGGTATCGGCAGCTTGGGGTGATGGAATTCGCGTCGGCCGCGTAAGTTCGAGCTAGAATTCAACAACGAAGCGGGCCGGCCGATCTCGTCCGGCCGGCTCCTTTTTCCTAAATCTGATTCTCTCTCCTTATCCTAGGACAGGGTCAGGGTGAGCTAAGGCGTCTCACATTCAGCGCCGGCATCACTCTTTTACACTGCGGGTATGCGAGCCTGAGCGGTGAAAAGAGTGGACGTTCGTTGAGCACGAGCGTGTAACCTGAGCCCTTTAGGATAAGGAGAGGGACCAATCATTAGTCCGAGGGAACCAATCATTAGTAGTGCGAGGCGCCTTACAGCGGGCCGAACTGCTTGGCGTCTGCAATATTGAACACATCGATCGCGCTTGCGCGGCGCACCATCCGCTTGCCGAGCTTTGGAAAATCCGCGACCTCGTGATCGAGGTTCTCGCCGCCCATCAGGTAAACGAGCTCCTCGGTGCCCGAGTTACGGAGATGATGCGCCACCGACGGCGTCGCGAATCCCATGAAGTCACCCGTGCCGACTTCGTGTTCCTTACCGTCGATTTCCGCGATCGCCTTGCCGGAAATGATGTAAACCCATTCCTCTTCGTAGTAGTGCGAGTGGTAAACGAACGATTCCTTGCCCGGTGCGATTCGCGCGAGCGACACGCCGGTGCGCTTCAGGCCGAGGGCCCGCGCCAGCATCATGCCGGTGATCTGCGACTTCGGGTTCCACGGATGCGAAATCGTCTGCGCGCCTTTCTGGACATCAGCTGCGCGAAGTAGACATAGAGTTTGCTCAGCCATGGCAGCCTCCTTTCCTTGGCCCATTTTATTGGACCAAGGCGCGACGAATCTAAAGCGATGGGCTGGTGCAAAATCCAGGGATTGCGCAGGGATCGCTGCGCACCGCTCGGACGTAAAGACTTCTCGGCATTTTTGTCGACAATGTCGAAGGAGCCATCTTTGAAGTCCACCCGATAGGCGCTGCTTAAAAACGCGGGCTGTGCTGTCGGACCAGTAAGCCGCAGGCGCGGTCGGGCCGAATATAGGATCGATACATGGAGCGGTCCGGGCGCATCCAGTCGCGCTCGTAGACACAAGGCTCTTGAGCTCTTCGATCGAGGGGATGCGCCAGTCGCAGTGCTTGGCGAAGCATCCCGTGATAGCCACACCGTCGGTGCACAGCTGATTATTGAGTGGGCCGAGAAACTTGGTGAAGATTCGCCCGTTTGGATAGGTCGATTGCGGATAGGTGTCTGAACTGCTCCACAGGTAGCGAGCGTTCACGTCGTTGGGGTCTTTGGCAGCTTCCTTGGCGCCAACCTCGCCCGTCTTCTTTTCCCACATCAACCCCTGCACCGTGTCAATTATTGTGCTGAGGCCGTTATCGATAAAGCGTTGCGCATGCGCGGTACCCAAACCAGAGCATCACGGTGCAGAGGGCGATAGCGATAAGCGCAGAATTTTTCACCAAGGTTCCTTCTTTCGTTCAATAAAAGCCGACTGAGACTTTCACGCGATGCCGGCCGATACAACTTCACTACTGGCTCCCAAAGAGGCGTACACTGCTGTCATCTTGAGCGAGCGCTGCGCGAGTCGAAG
>JASHQJ010000288.1 GCA_030037595.1 Candidatus Binataceae bacterium | reverse complement strand
GGCTTCAGCGTTCGCCGTCTGAGCGCGGCTCGGCGTAACAATCCGCGCTTGCGGGCGCGCGACTTTTCTGATTTGACGGCCAATGCATTGATTCGAGGAGGTACGCGATGATCACGCGCGGCGACGACTTTCCGATTCACCAGACACCCGAGCCCGTGCAGCAGGTGTTCACCAGCGATCGCAATTTCTACGATCGTTTTTTCTTTAACGGCTACTGGCGCGACGGCGCACCCTACTTCGCGGTCGCGATGGGCATTTACCCGAATATCAACATCATTGATGCCGCGTTCAGTATCGTCGCCGACGGCGTGCAGCATTGCGTGCGCGGCTCGCGCGTGCTCGGCACGGATCGTATGGAGACGCAGGTCGGGCCAATTTCCATCGAGATCGTCCGCCCGATGGAAGCGATTCGCATACGCGTTGACCATCCTGAAGTACGCGCCGACCTGACGTTCGAGGCGCGCGCCGGCGCGATCGAGGAGCCGCGCTTCACGCACCGCAACGGTCCGCGGATCATCATGGATCTCACGCGTTTCACGCAGCACGGCGGCTACAGCGGCAAGATCAACGTCGCTGGTCGTACCTACGACGCGACGCCGGCGACAGCATGGGGCTCGCGCGACCGCTCCTGGGGCGTTCGCGGCATCGGTCCGCAGGATCCTGCCGGTGTGCCGGGCGTCGCACTGCCGCAGTTTTTCTGGCTATGGGGCCCGACCAACTTTGAGGATATCTGCACTCATTTCGACGTCAACGAGAATGCCGATGGTTCGCGATGGCACGAGTTCGGCGCCATCACGGACGCGAAGCGCGGTGCCGCTCTGAAGGTCGCGGACGCCGTGGACTGGAAAATCGATTACAAGCCCGGCACGCGCCATGCGCGCAAGGCCGAATATCTCGTGAAGCTCGGCTCCGGCGAGCACCGTGTCGAGCTGACGCCACTCTACAATTTCTACATGAACGGCATCGGCTACTTTCATCCGAAGTGGGGACACGGGATGTACGTCGGCGAGAACGCGTCCACTTACGACTCGTTCAAGACCGCCGAAGTCAATGAGAAGGACATCCTGAATCAGCACATTCAGGCCGTGTGCAAGGCGAAGCTAGGCGCACGCGAAGGCGTGGGAATCCTCGAAATGATCGTGCTCGGCCCGCATCAGAAGAGCGGCTTCAAGGACTTCCTCGATGTGCATCCGTGATGCGTCGTGCGCGAGGAATCAGTCGTGAAGTGCGCGCACTGCGAGGCCGCGCGCTACTGACGTAAACTCGTGGCCCATCCTGATGCGCTCAGCGCCGAAGCGCTCGATGAAGATGCGGCGGACGGCGGGCACGAAGGACGAACCGCCGGTAACGAACACGCTGTCGATTCGATCGCGCGCGATTGCGGTGCGCGCGAGCAACCCGTCGATGCAGGCCGCGATCTCGGCGAGGTAGCGCGCGATCCAGGCCTCGAACTCCGTGCGTGAAACTACGGCGCCGATCGCGATCGGCGGATCGTTGAATTTGAACAGCGCCGACTCTTCATCCGAGAGCGCGAGCTTCGTGCGCTCGACCGAACGAAACAGGTAGTAGCCGAGATCGTAGTCCACGACGCGGATGAAGGCCGCGATCTGCTCTGGCGAGAGCGACTGATGCTGCAGTTCTTCGAGCTTCGCCATCGTCGCGGGCGCCTTTAAAATCGAGAGATAGTGCCATCGCTCGAGACGAGTGTAAGGCCAGGTCGGCGCGGGCAGGATCGTTCCGTATGGCGAGCGATAGCGGCTGCCGCGTCCCAGAGCCGGCGCGACGACGTGCCGCATGATGCGCCCGTCGAACGCATCGCCCGCGATCGCGACGCCGTCGTTGCCGAGAATTTCATACTGCGGCCGCGCATCGGCGCGCGCGGGCGTAAGCCGTATCAGCGAGAAGTCGCTGGTGCCACCGCCGAAGTCGCCAATCAGCACCACCTCTTCGCGATCGATGCGGAGCGCATAATCGTAGGCTGCGGCGACAGGCTCGTACTCGAAGACCACGTCCTCCCATCCGGCGCGGCGAATTGCGACGTCGAGGCGGCTCCGTGCGAGGTTCTCGTCTGCTGTCACTGACGACGCGAAATTCACCGGCCGCCCGACGACCACGCGCGGCGGCAGAGCGCCGAACTGCACGATCGCCGCGTCGCGCAACGCGGTCAGAATCGGCGCGATCAGATCGCCGAGCGTGTACGTCTCACCCATGATCTCCGTGCTCTCGAAGGTTCGATCGGCGAGAAACGACTTGAGCGACTGGATGAGCCTGCCGTTGCCGCCCGCGGCGAGGTAGCGGCGAATCGCGTCGTTGCCGACTGCGAGCGGCTCCTCGGTGCCGCCCGTCTCCTCGATTGCCTCGAAGAAGAGAATCGAGCGAAACGTCTCGGCGAGCGCCGCGCCCTCGCTTGCGCGAAAGCTCGCGAGCCGCGGCTCACCCTCACCATCGACGATGGCGATCGCGCTGTTGGTGGTGCCGAAATCGACCCCGACTGCGCGCACTCCGTTGCTCATCAATCGTGTGACCTCATCGCATCAGCGTCGCGGCCTGCTCGATCCTTGTCAACGTAGCGGTTCTGGCGTATAGTTGCCAAAGCATAAGGGTGACGAGAGAAATCGTCACCTCAGACAGCAACGAATCGCGGACGAGCAAACCTCGTCCGCTTTCTTTTTCACCGCGATTGGGGAGGCCCGCGATGGCGATCGAACTTTCAGACCGCGAAGTGGCACTGCATTGGAACCAGAACGCCGAAACCTGGGCCGCACATGTACGCGAAGGATGGGACGTCTTTCGCGAACACTACAACAACCCCGCGTTCCTGGAATTCGTGGGCGACCTCAGCGGAAAGCTGGTCCTCGACGCGGGATGTGGCGAGGGCTACAACACGCGCATCTTTGCGCGGCGCGGCGCGCGCATGACGGGCGTCGATCTTTCGTTGAGGATGCTCGAATTCGCGCGCGAGGAGGAGCGCCGCGCGCCGCTCGGCATCGGCTACGAGCTTGCTTCGTACGCCGCGATGCCGATGTTCGCCGATGAGTCTTTCGGTGCGGTCGTTTCGACCATGGCCCTCATGGACGGCGCAGACTTCCCGGGCGCGATGCGCGAGATTCGCCGCGTGCTGAAGCGTGGCTGCGACTTGATTTTCAGCATCCTGCATCCATGCTTCGCGACCAAGGGCATGGGCTGGATTCGCACCGAAAGCGGCGAGGATCGCTTGACCGTCGGCCGCTACTTCGACGATGCGGCGTGGGTCGAACGCTGGAAATTCAACGCCGCGCCGCACGTCGCGCAAAATCCCGCGTTCGCGGTTCCGCGTTTCGACAAGATGCTCTCTTTCTACATCAACCATCTGATCGAATCGGGATTCGTGCTGCGCGGGATTCACGAGCCGCGTGTCACCGAGCAGGCGGTCATGGCACATCCCGCATTCGCAAAGTGGCGCGCGCACGTGCCGCTCTTCATCTACTTCCGCGCGACCAGGGCGTAACGGGCCGCGCTGCCTACTTCATCGCATACCGGGTTTCGTGCGAGACTCGGATGATGCTTGTGAAACGGGCGCGCGATCGAACCCTGTTGGTGATGATCCTGGCAACCATGATTTTCGGCTGTGGATCGGTGACCGGACAGGAGTATCAGCCGATGCCGCCGGCGGCGACGAAGAGCGTCATCTACATTTACCGGCCGTGGCACTTCTACGCGTCGGGCACCGCGCCCATGATCACGTGCGGGCAGGACAGTATCGAGCTCGAGGCCGGCGGCTATCACACCTTCTACAATGACGCGGGAGCAATTGAGTGCAGCGCGGTAGGCTCGCCAAACGCGGCGCTGAAGTTCACTGCCGATCTGGGTCGCTCGTACTACGTCCGCGAGGAAATCAAACCGGAGGGAGTGCATCTCGCGGTGGTCGATCCCGATATCGCCAAGAACGAAATCACCAGCTGCCGCCTGCAATCGGTCGTGAGCGCGCCCACGCCCCCTCAGCAATAAGGAGATTGCGCGATGCCGCGAATCGTGAGCCTGCTGCCGAGCGCTACCGAGATCGTATGCGCGCTGGGTTTCGAGCACGAGCTGGTTGGCCGTTCACACGAATGCGATTTCCCGCCGTCCGTCGAGCAGCTGCCCACCTTGACCGAGCCCAAATTCAGGCCGAAAGGAACGAGTGCGGAAATCGATCGTGATGTCAAAAAGATCGTGGGCGACGCGCTCTCGGTTTACCGCGTGGACACGGCGAAGCTCCGCGAACTGAAGCCCGAGTTCATCGTAACGCAATCGCAATGCGAGGTCTGCGCCGTCAGCCAGGCAGATGTCGAAGCCGCCGTTGCGGAATGGCTAGGCGCGAAGCCGAGGATCGTTTCGCTAGCGCCACACGCGCTGAACGATTTGTTCGCCGACATGCAGCACGTCGCTGACGCTCTGGGAGCACATCGGCGCGGCGTCGATTGCATTGCTCGCTTGAAAGCCAGAATGGATACGATCGCGGCACGCGCCAAAGCCGCCGCGGCGCAGCCCACGCTCGCGACGATCGAATGGCTCGCCCCGCTGATGGCGGCGGGCAACTGGATGCCGGAGCTGATCGAAATGGCGGGCGGCACGAACCTGTTCGGAAGCGCCGGCGAGCATTCACCGTGGATGACGTTTGACGACCTCGCGGCAAGGGATCCCGATGCGATCCTGGTCTCGCCCTGTGGTTTCGCGATCGTGCGCACGATGGAAGAGACTTCGCTGCTGACACGCACGCCGGGATGGAACGATCTGCGCGCCGTGCGCGAGCGGAGAGTATTCGTCGCCGACGGGAACCAGTACTTCAATCGCCCTGGGCCGAGGATCGTCGAGTCGCTGGAGATTCTGTCCGAACTGCTCCATCCGGAGCTTTTCCAGTTCGGCCATCAAGGCTCCGGCTGGCGCCGGCTCTGAAGCACTAGTCTTTTTTCTTCGCGAGGTAGGCGAGGCCCGTTCTCATCGGCGTGAGCTGGATGCCGAAGTCGCGGATCAGCGGCTCGATGTTGCAAGCGTTGTCGGCGGTGACGAACATGACCGCGTCACGCGAAAGTACCGGAGTTGGCAGCATCTCGCCAATCGCGCCGACCGTGCGCATCAATCCCTCCGGGATGTGAACGATCGGCCGGCGAACGCCCGCCGCTTCCATCACGGTGCGCATCATCTCGTCGAACGTCATCAGCTCGGGACCGCCGACATCGTACGCGCGGTTGGCGCCCTGGTCTGACAGCGCAAGCGCGACACAAGCCGCAAGGTCATCGACCAGGACTGGCTGAACCTTCTGCCGGCCCGTGCCGGGCACGGGGAACACGGGCGTAATCCTGAACGCCTTGACGAAACCGTTGATGACCTTGTCCTCGGGTCCATAAACGAGCGACGGACGGAAGATCGTGTAGGTGATCCCCGCTTCGCGGATCGCGCGCTCGGCGAGGCCCTTCGCGCGAAACGCCGGATGCTCGCTGTTCTCGTCAGCCGCGGCGCCGCTGATGTAGATGAACTGCGCGACGCCGTTTTGGTGCGCGGCTTCGAGCAGCGCGCTGGTGCCGCCGAAGTCGATGCGCTCGAAAGTGAGTTCGCGGCGCGGCTGCTCGACCGGGTAGCCATCGAACTGCGTGGCGTTGACGATCGCATTCGTGCCCGCGAGCGCTGCCTTCAGCGAGACCGACAGCGTGACGTCGGCCTGGACGAAATCACAGTTTTTGATTTTGAGTTTCGCACGCGCCGCGGCGGGATTTCGCGTCAACACGCGCACCGTCGTAGAGGGAATCGCCGCGATGCGTCGCGCGATTGCGCGGCCGATGAAGCCGCTGCCGCCGGCGATCGCAACGATCCTGTCGTCCATCTGCTTCTAGGTGCTCCGCCAGTCTGCTCTGAACGGCGCGCGCCGGAGCATCTCGCCGCGGCCACGCCGTGCGTCCTCGCGGCGGTCTGTGACGATCACTTCCCCGCGCGAAATCGTGATCGAAGGCCACCCTGTGACCTCGAAGCCCTCGAATGGATCGTAATCGGCCCGCGAGTGCATCTCGGTGCTCTGCACGATCACCTTGCGCTCAGAATCGAAGACGACCAGGTCGGCGTCCGAACCTTCGGCGATGACACCCTTCTTCGGATACATCCCGAAGATGCGCGCCGGATTGGTCGCCACCAGATCGACCATGCGCTCAAGCGAGATGCGGCCCTTCGCCACGCCTTCCGAATAGAGCATCGGCACGAGCGTTTCGAGGTTCGACATCCCGGGCATCACGCGCGTGAAGCGGTTCGCCGAGAGCTTGTTTTCGAGCGTCCAACTGCAGTGATCGGTCGCGACCACGTCCACGGTGCCGTCGGCCAGCGCCTCCCAGATCGCACCGCGATGCTCCGCGGTGCGAAGCGGAGGATAGCCGACGTAGCGCTCGCCGTGCGGCTCGAGGAAGCGCTCCTCGGTCAGGTAGAGGTAAATCGGCCGCGTCTCCGCGAGCACGGCGCGGCCTTTGTCGCGCGCGCGGCGAATCGCGGCGATCGCATCGCGCGACGAGAGATGAACGAAGTACGCGGGCGCGCCCGTCATCTGCGTCATCGCGAGCGCGCGCTTGACGGCGGCGCTTTCGCTGAGCGGCGGCCGGCTGGCGGCGAAATGCGCCACGCTCTCCTTGCCCGCCCGCAGCAGCATCTCGGTGCAGTAGCCGATCAGGTTTTCATCTTCGGCGTGAATTGTCAGCAGTGCGCCGGACTCACCCGCAACTCGAAACGCGCGCAAGAAATCGCGAGCGCGCGCCTCGAAATTCATCATCATGAAGATCTTGAAGCTCGTGATCCCCTGCTCGACCATCCGCGGAATCTCCGCGATCGCCTCGGGCGTTGGATCGAGCAGCGCGATATGAAAGCTGTGGTCGATAATCGCGCGACCGGCGGCCTTGGCGCGCCACTTTTCGACCGCAGCCGCGAGCGTGCCGCCGCGCTCCTGGAACGCGTAGTCAACGATCGTCGTCACGCCGCCGGCGGCTGCCGCTATCGTGCCGGATTCGAAATCGTCAATCGTGTGGAGGTTGAACATCTCGGCGTCGAGATGCGTATGCGGATCGACGGCGCCGGGGAGGAGCAGTTGGCCGCGAGCGTCGATCGTCTGCGATGCGGTTTCGAGCGCGCCCGGCCGCGCGATCCGCGCAATCCTGCTGCCTCTGATTCCAACGTCAGCGGGCGCCACGCCCGCGCGCGTCACCACGGTTGCACCTGTGATCGCAAGGTCGAGCACAGGATCGTCACCCGCTTAGTGCAGCTTCGTCCTGGCGCGCGAACCGATTCGCCGCACCGTTCGCCGGCGGCGTTCGTGGTGTTCGGACGGCTTTGCGCGATGAGGCGTCTCGGGCAGCGCTCCGGGCGCGAGCGGCGCGAGAGTAAAGCGCGAAATCTCAGGTGGGCAATTGATACGGATGCGAAGCCAGAAGGTGCCGAGGCCCCGGTTGGTGTAGATGTAGAAATCTTCGTACGCGTTGAGGCCGGCGTAGAACTGCTTGCCGATTTTCAGAATCGACTTGAGCGGGGAGCCGTAGAACGGTATCCGCACGACGCCGCCGTGCGTGTGACCGCTGAGCATCACGCCGGGCCTCAGATGGCGCGTGTAGAGGGCAGTGTCGGGATTGTGCGCGAGCACGACCGTCGCGTCATGCGGTCCAACCCCCGCAAATGCGCGCGCCGGCTCGGCGCGCCGCGACCACAGGTCGTCGATTCCAACGATCGTCAGCTCGTCGCCGTGAAGGCGCAGTCGGCGATGGTCATTGATGAGCACGTCGGCGCCCGCATGCTTCAGCGCGGACGTGATTTGCTCGGCCGATGACCAGTGATCGTGATTGCCGAGGATCGCGAACACGCCCTGGCGCGGCTTCAGTTGCCTCAGCGCGTCACGGAAGTCGCCGAGGTAGTGCCGCATCGTGTCGGGGCCAGAGAAGTAGTCGCCCGTGAGGAAAACGAAATCCGGATGCTGCCGATTGATCAGCTCGACGGCGCCATGCAGTCGCTCCAGGTCCTCGTCACGATCCACGTGGAAGTCGCTGATTTGACACGCGACAACTCCGGCCAGCACCTTTGGCAAGCCGCGCACGGGCAGGTTGACTTCCGATATGCGCAGTTCGTCGAGCGTGCGCCGCCACATCCGATGCAGCGGTCGGAGCGGCAGCGGGGGCTTGCGGCGCGGTTCAGCCTCGGGGGGCTGGTTTCTTACCAATCCTGCGGTAGCCATCGGACCAGAACGACTAGAATACCTCTAACAAGCGTCGAAAGGTACTCACTTCGATCACGCGCCCATCGACGCGCACGATTTCCTCTTCCTCGAGGTCCCAAGTGTGCGGATGCGGGATGAAGACAGCGCGGAGCCCGGCCCGCACGGCAGGGTTGATGTCGGAACGCGGGCTGTTGCCAATCATGTATGTCGCGTCGGGGTCGAGCGCGGCGTTCAGCACCAGTTGGCGATAGGCCCGCTCGTCCTTCTCACGCGGCGTCTCGACGCGGCAGAAAAGGCGCGCGAGGCCGGAGCGCTCCAGCTTCAGGATCTGCTCGTCGCGCTGGCCCTTCGTGAACATCATGAGCTTGTGGCGCTGCGCGAGTTCGGTGAGCGTCACCTCGACACCCGGCAGCAGTTCGCAGTGCCGATCGATCAGAATCGCGCCGATTCGTTCGATCTCCTCGCGAAGCCGCGCATAGGGATCTCCAGGCGCCAGCTCGGATGCCGCGCGATGGAGCGCGACCACGTAAGGACGGCGGCCGTAGCCATGAGTCTTGATCAACTCCAGCTCAGCGCGGCGGACGGCATCGTGGACCTTCGTACGATCGACCGGCAGCCCCGAATCGATCACCGCGGCGGCGAACTCATCGAAGGCTTCGAGGAAGTGGATGTTCGAATCCCAGAGTGTGTCGTCCGCGTCGAAAACCAGATTGAGCGGCGACCCGTCGCGCGAACCCATCATGTCAAGCGTAACGCCA
>JASHQJ010000287.1 GCA_030037595.1 Candidatus Binataceae bacterium | reverse complement strand
CATCTCGGAGCGCCAGCCGTGATGGCTGGCTTTGCGAACATGTTCGAAATTGGCCCACGTTGCGATTGCGACCCCGGCCATCATCGGTAGAAGTCCTAACAAATTGACGATGCCTGGCCTCTGCTCCGACCATCCATGGCGATATGAAAAAAAGGAAACTCCGATTGGGATGACAATCCAGAAGACAAGCGAGGCAGCCAACTGGTACGTCAAGAGCCCCCGCAATTGATTTTTCGGCATCGGATTCGATTACTTCGCCATTAATCTAACGACAAGAGCGAAACCGAGCGAGAGCCCGGTCGGCGGCGCTCCCAGTCGCGCCCTCGCGAGTGAGCGTCCGTCCGTGCTAAGCGGGTGATGGAGGTTCACCGCGATGCAGTTCGAGATGCTGGCCAGCGGCTATGGGCTTATCGAGGCGCCGCGCGTCGATGAGCAGGGCAGACTCTACTTCTCCGACGTGCCCAACGGCGGCGTCTATCGGCGCAACCCCGACGGCAGAATCGAGACCGTCATCCCCAAGCGCCGGGGAGTCGGCGGAATGATGTTCAACCAGGGCGGCGGTCTCGTTACGACGGGCCGGAGCCTCATTCTGTTCGACGAAGAGACCGCCAAGAGCCGCGATCTGTTCACCGAATGGGAAGGTAAGCCGCTGATGGGACTCAACGACCTGACCACCAACGATCAGGGCAGCGTCTATAGCGGCAACCTGAATTTCGATCCGCTCAGCAACAACAAGCCGATTCCGGGCAGCCTCTTCCGTATCGACCCGCCCGGCCGCGCGACGAAACTATGGGACGGGATCGAAGTGACCAACGGGTTAGGGCTGAGTCCCGACCGCAAGCTGCTCTACCATTCAGATTCTCCCACGCAGGCAGTCTGGGTGTATGACGTGACGCCAGATTACGGCGTCAAGGATCGGCGCATCTTCGCCAAGCTGCCGGAAGGTATGCCGGACGGGCTCGCGGTCGATGCTGCGGGCGGGGTGTGGGTCGCAGCGGTTCGAGTCGGCGAGGTCGTTCACTTCGACCAGAGCGGCGTGGTGAAGAAGCGGATCAAGTTTCCCGCGACGATGGTCACGAGCCTGACCTTCGGCGGCAAGGATCGCACGGACCTTTACGTGGTGACGGCAGACAACACCGACGACGCATCGAAGAAGGGCACAATCTACAGGATGCGTGCCGACGTGCCGGGCCTGCCGGTCCCGCTCGCGCGCTTCTAGAGCTGCGGAGATAGGCTGGAGTCTACGCGCTCAGGCGTTCGGCGCGGGTGCGTGTCTCGCTGACAGTCAACTCGCGCATCATGCCTCCGCGCATGATCTTGAAGTCGCGGCCGGCCCACCGGACTTTGTTGCTGGCCAGGCTCGCACACCAGACTCCGGTCATAATCAAATCCTTGAGCGGCACGAGCCAGACGTCGCGCAGCATCTCCGGCATCTTCAGCACGCGGCCGATGATCACGGCGGACGTTGCGACGCGGGTCGCCAGGACCGCGGCCGTCGCGCCAATAGCGAGGGGGCTCAAATGCGCCATCATCAGGACGATCGCCCAGAACGGTCCGTGGGTGAAAATCGTGCCGAGACTAATCGGCCGCGCCGTACGATAGGTGCGCGCCCACCTTAGCTGATGCATCCAGAAGTCGGATAAGGTCGATTCTTCGCAGGTGAGCGTGACGACCGAACTCGAGAGCTTGATCTTGTAGCCGCGCTCCGCGATCAGGTTGCCGAGGAAATAGTCATCGGCCAGCATGTCCTTGACGGCGCGGAATCCGCCGATCGAGTCGACGGCTTCGCGCTTGAACGCCATCGTCGCTCCCATTGCGTAGTTGATCGGCTCGATCGCTTCGGAAATCAAAATTTGCGGGAAGAAATCAGTGTTGGCGAAGGCCGCTTCGAGGCGTGACGCGAACGAGCCGGAAGGGCGCGCGCGGTAAGCACAGGTTACCGCGCCGATTTTCTCGTCGCCGGAGAACTCGCCGACGACACGGCGCAGATGGTCACGCTCGACCGCGATATCGGCGTCGCTCAGGACGAAGATCTCGCACTTCTCCGCGCGGTCGGCCATCTTGATGATCTTGCCGATTTTGTGATTTGCGCAGTTCGGTTCCTCGCCGACCACCATCGTCATGTTGGCGAACTGGTAGCGCGGCCGAAGCATCACTGGAACCTCAGCCGCCCGATCCTCGTAGTCGGAGATTCCGAAGTAGTATTCCGCGCGCGGGTAGGCGAGCTCGAGGAAGCTCATCAGGTTGTCGGCCAGGCTTTCGTTGGTGCCGTGCAGGGGCTTCAGCATCGCCACGCGCGGCGGAATCTTGGCGAGCGGGGCGGGCGGCGCATCGATGCGGCGCGCGAACTTAAGTGCCAGCGCGAGTGAGATCAGGTAGTAGCCGAGTGAAATCAGCACGCCCGCGATCGCGATGCAGGTGAGCAGGTTCATCTTTCAGTATTGGAGATAGTGTACTTGCCGCTTACGTGGGCCGCGCGGCCGGATCCGATCCGCTTCATTTCGTTAGGCAGCCTGCTGCGCCGTCGTCTGGTTGCGACGCTGACGCATCGTGGACATGAACTGCATTCCTTCCTTGAGCAGACGCGCGCATTCCTCGCGCGACGAGAGCATCTTTTTGACCGATTTGAAAATATAGCGCGGACGGAAATAGAAGCTGCGATAGAAGCGTTCGACCGCGCCGTAGATTTCATCGTTGGTAAGACCGGGATAGGTGATGGTGCACTTCTGGTAGCCGGCTTGATCAAGCAGCGGATCGACGGCGAGGTAGCCATTGGCCGTGACGTACTCGAACAACTCGGTGCCGGGGTAGGGCGACGCGAGCGACACCTGCACCGTCTCGCAATCCAGCTCGCGCGCGAACCGCATCGACTCCTCGATTGTCCCCTGGGTCTCGCCGGGGAGGCCGAGGATGAACGTGCCGTGGATAAGGATGCCGATATCGTGGCAATCGCGGGTGAAGCGGCGCGCACGGTCGAGACCGACGCCTTTCTTGATGTTCTTCAGGATTTGGGCATTGCCCGATTCGTATCCGATCACGAACAGGCGGAGTCCGCCGTCCTTCATGATCTTAAGCGTTTCGTAATCGACGTTGGCGCGCGAATTGGTTGACCAGGTGATGCCGAGCGGCTTCAGGAGTTGCGCGATACGGCGCGCGCGGGCCGGATCGGCGGTGAAGGTATCGTCGTCGAAGAAGAGTTCCTTCATCTTGGGGAACTTGGCCTTCATCGCCGAAACTTCTTCGAAGACATTCTCAGGGCTGCGTACGCGATAGCGATGGCCCTGCGTGACTTGAGGCCAGAGACAGAAAGTGCATCGCGCCGGGCATCCGCGCCCCGTGTACATCGAAACGTACGGATATTGGCAGTAGGGGCTGTTGTACTTCAGGTAATCCAGGTCGCGAACGTAAACCTCGGTCACGAACGGCAGCTTGTCGAGTTCCTCGTCGCTGAGCGTGGGGCGATCGGGGTTGTGCGAGATGGCCCCGTTGCGGCGGTAGCTGATGCCGCCGATCGTGCTCAAGTCGCGGCCCTCGGCGACCTCGAGCATCGAGTGATCGAATTCCTTGCGTCCCGCGATATCGACGGCGTTCGAGAGCGTGAGGACTTCCTCGGGCCGCGCGGTAGGATGTCCGCCGACCATTGCGATTATGGCGCCGGGATTGGCGGCCTTGATTGCCTCGGCCGTACGCAGATCCATCCGCAGCGACGGCGTCGAAGTGTGGATCACGACGAAGTCGTAACCTTTTGCCTCGTCGATCGTCTTATCAACGGTGTAGCCATGCGGAGGTGCGTCTAGCAGGCGCGCCCCGGGGATCATGCCCGCCGGGTAGGCCAGCCAGGTGGGATACCAGAACGACCAGACTTCGCGTGTAGCTTGATATCGTGATCCTGCGCCCCCGTCGAAATCGTCGTAGGAGGGAGGGTTCAGGAACAGGGTCTTCATCACATCCATATGCTGCTGGCTCTTCTGCCTGTCCGCTTGGTTAGTCGAAACTATACATCGGTGAAACGCTGATGCGCAAGATTTCGACCAAATAACCAAATGATTTCCGACTTGACGATTTAAGATACTTATAGACGGCAGGTGCCGCTTTAGCGCGGAAGCGCCGATTCCGATAGCGCACTGACCCGTTCTATCGCAGCGGTTCGCGCGGTCACAAATGCCACTGCCCCGGTCAGCCCGCCTAGTGTGGTAGCAGCAAACCACAGCAACCCTAGCGCGATCGCGTCCTCATGCCGAATCCCTGCCAGACCGAACAGGAAAAGGTAGGCAGTCTCGCGTACACCCAAACCGTTGAGTGTGATCGGCAAGCTTGCGAACACGTTCGCAATCGGCACCACCACGATGAATAGCGTCAAAGGCGCACCGAGGCCCAGCCCTCGCGCCAACAGCCATTGACATATCGCCAACGTAACCTGCAGCACGAACGAGAGCAGAATCGGCACGAGCGTGGTCTGCGGTTCGCGCAGATATGGCAAAACGATTTCGCCCCAGCGCCGGATCGGATGCGGCAGAAACTCAACGACGCGTGCGACTAGAGGCGAGGCGAGGAATCCCGCAAACGCGATTGCGCCGACGATGACCGTGGGGCGCGTGACTGATGGTGGCATCATGTTACCGCCTAGAACGATAACCGCGAAGGCTGCCAGCCAGAAGAGCGCCAGTAGTCCATAGAATCGGTCCGCGAGCGTCGCTGCGATCGCCGCGCCCATCTTCTCGTAGCGCTTTCCTAGGTAAAACGCGCGCGCCGCATCGCCGCCGACCAATCCCGGCACGAACGTATTCGTGAACATCCCGATGAAATAAAAGCGAACAAAATCTCTCCACGCACCGCTTAGTTTCAGCGCGTATGCCAACAGCATCCAACGCCACGACGACATTACCTGGCCCGCGATGTAGAGCGCGAGCGCGGCCGCGAACCATGCCGCGCCTTCATGTGAAAGAATTTTAAGAATCGGGCGCGCGTCGTAGTGCGCGAGCAGGAACGCGACCACCGCCAAACCAACGCCCGCGCGTATCAGGTAAGCGCGATACGGATGCCCTCGTCGCGCGCGCTCCGGAGTCACCGCGGCGGCCAACTCAGTTCGACGCTCCCGAGCCGCGTTTGATAATCGCGAGCTTGCGCCCTTCGGCGGCGACAATTGTGAAGCCCGTAAGATGCGGCTTCATCCGTTCGAGGTCGGCTTCGTCGAGCACGACCACTTTCTCGCCAGGTGCATTCCAGAAGTCGAACAATTGTTCGTCCTTGTTCCAGAACCATTGCCGCATCTCAGGATCGTGCCGCGCGCCGAAATCGAGTTCGGTGCGCGCGCCGAGCAATATCACGCGGCGTCGATTGTAAAACGGCAGGGCCTGCACGTAGCGATGGTAGCAGATGATCGGCGCGTCACCCGCTGTTCCTGCGATTGCACGGCACAAATCGGCGTAGGAACGCAGTGGTTCGACCTCGATTCGCGCATAGGTGCCTGCAACGAGCGCGAACGCCATCGCAGCGACGACGCATCCAATTCCCAGTGTCGCGCGACGGCCGATGAAACAAATCGTCGCGGCGATTCCCCCCGCGATGAAGATCGCGGCGGCGGCATTGAGCGCAGGCCGTGCCGCCATCACGTACGGCGTGCGGATATGCGCGGCCATCAGCGCAATCACGCCCGCCGCGACGCCCATCACAATCAGCAGCCCACCGCTTTCTACGAGAATTCGCGAGTCAGGCGGACGCGGGGCCAGCGCCGCTTCGGGCCAAAGACACGCGGCCAGCCCATCGGCAATCAGGATCGCAAGGAAGGGAACGGCGGGCAGGATGTACGGAATCAGCTTCGCGCTCGCGATCGAGAAGAGCACGATGATCACGGCGGCGGCGACAAGGCAAAACCGCCGCGCCGGATTCGGCGTCGAATCGCGCCATGTCAGGATCGGCACCATCATCGACCACGGCAGCAGCCCCGCCACGATCACCGGAAGATAGAAATAGAACGCCTCGGCGTGGCTGTAGTCAGGCA
>JASHQJ010000286.1 GCA_030037595.1 Candidatus Binataceae bacterium | reverse complement strand
TAACCCATCAGTAACGCGACGCGCCGCCTGAACTATTCGGGCGGCGCGTCAATTTTTCGTCGATTCGCCGCTCGCGCGGCACGCTTTCAACCGCCGAGCACCGCCTCCGCCGCCACTCCCTGCAGGCCCTGGATACTCGGCCGCTCCTGCATCCGCTTCAACCATCCATCGACGTTTATGCGGTTGTTCGCCGCCAGGTCGATTCCGATGTCCTTGAGCACCAGCAAACGAGGCGCGAAGCCAATGTCAGCAACCGAGAACTCACCGGCCAGGAACTGCTGGCCTTTGAGTTCATTGTTCAGGTAATCGAGCACGCGCTCGACCGACTGATGCAGCCGCTGCAGGCGATTCTGGTCGCGCTCGCCCTCGGGCTTCGACGCCTCCGCAATCAGTTGCCCGACTTGCGGCGTAAACGAAGTGTCGGCGAAATCTTCGAAGATTCGCGCCCGCGCGCGCATCGCGCTTGACCCAACCGGCGGCAGCACGGGAGGCTCGGGATATTCGTCTTCGAGGTACTCGTTGATAATGGTCGAGTCGTAGATTGTCGTGTCCTCGTCGACCAGCACGGGCACGCGTCCGAACGGATTGAGGCGCAGAAAGTCGGGACGCCGATGCTCATTCTGGGTGAGGTCAACGGTGACCAAATCGTAGCTGAGGCTCTTCTCCGCCAGCACGATTCTGACCTTCTGGCCGTAGGGGCAAGAGAGGAAGTCGTAGAGTTTGATCATTTTCCTGGAACGCCGTCCTTATTCCGCTTGCGCCGCCACCACTACTTTCAAGCTCGCCTCGACCTCGGCTTCCAGCTTGATCGGCACGTTGTAGTCTCCCACCGCCTTGATCGGTTCCCCCAGCACGATCTTGCGCCGCTCGATGGCAAAACCTTTCTCGCGGAGCGCCCGTTCGAGATCGATATTGGTCACCGACCCGAACAGCTTGCCTTCTTCGCCGGCGCGCGCCTCGATCGTCAACGTGATGGCCTCGATCTTCTCCTTGACCGACGCCGCCGCGATCCGCTGCGCCTCGCGCTTGCGCATCGCCATCGCCTTCTGATGCTCAAAGGCGCGGATATTCTTCTCGTCGGCTTCGCTCGCGAGCTTGCGCGGCAATAAGTAGTTGCGGGCGTAGCCGGCGCGCACTTTGACTACATCGCCGGTGCGTCCCAGGTTTGGCACATCTTCATTCAGAATCACTTGCACATTCATCGTTTTAACCGCCTATCAGCTACCGGCTAGAAGAAGTCGCCGAAATTACCAGCCTCCTGGCTCGGCGGCTTGAGCCGCCGAAAGTCGATCCACATGTCGAATACGCCCGCGATACAAACCAGTGCCGCGACCACCACGTGCGCGAGCAGGAAGTAGATAAGTATCCGCACGATCGCCGGCACGCCGAGGGTCTGAAAGTAGAAGCGGATAATCGCAAGGCCCTGGCAGAAGTAGATCGCGGCCGTGCAGATAAACGCGTTGAGCGCGATATCGCTTGCCGCGTTCAGCGGGATGAAGATCCCAAACCCGGCAGCGAGAAGCAGCCAGACTAGCCACTCCGGCGCCGACCATCGCGAGAGATCCGCAAACAGGCTGTATGCCAGCCGCTGCTGCCCCGCCCATCGCCAGAACAGCCTGAGATTTACTAGCACCGCAAGAGCAGCCAGCACGAGAGTGAACGCCGGCGTCAGGCGCATCGTGAGCGCGATCACGCTCGCTTGCGTGTCGGCCGGAATCGACCCGTCGATACCAACGTACTTGTAGAGTTCCTGGCCGTGCTTCATCGCCTGCGCGAGCTGTGTGCGAATCGCGGCGACCAGAGCGTCAGGACCACCCATCGTCAGCACGGCAGTCGCGGCGACCGCGGCAAACATCACGCCTGCGGTGACCGCGATAATCAGCTCGAACGAATAGCGGCGCTCGAGCATGTAGCAGATAATAGCGGTGCCGATCCCGAACGACGCGAAGTAAGCTGCCCCGCCGTAAGGTCCCGCGGCGAAGCCGACCAGCACGGTAGTGAGCAACACCGAGAGAATCGCGCGCAGATTCGGCCGCGAGCGGCCAACCGCGTAGATAATAATCGGCGCGGGTGCGAACATCAGCGCAAGGCCGCCGAGCACGGGGATCGCGCCGCCCGCAAGAAACAACGCGGCAGCCAACGCGACCGCGCGAATCATCCCGACTATGGCCTTGCGCGACACGGTCGTTATCAGACTCCGAATCAGACTCCGAGCGTCGAAAATGGCAGCAGCGCAATCACACGCGCGCGCTTGACCGCAACCGCCAGTTGGCGCTGATGCTTGGCGCAGTTGCCCGAGGTCCGACTCGGTACGATCTTGCCGCCCTCGGTGATGAAATTCTGGAGCGTGCGGACGTCCTTGTAATCAACCTTAAGCGACTTATCGGCGCAGAAGCGGCACACCTTGCGCCGCCCTCCGCCCGGCCGCCGGCGCATCCCGCCGCGTCCTTCGCCGGCGCGCCCTTCACCGGGTTGCGCGGAACCCTCGCCGCGAGGACCCCGTCCGCCCCCGCGTCCTCCTTCTCCGCCTTCGCCGCGGGGCCGGTCCCCGCTTCGTTCGCTTCTTTCTTCGTCTGCCATTTCGATTCCTTACCTGTGATCCGGCCGCTCAATCCGCAGCCGTCGTAGTTTTCCGTTTCAGGAGTCCGCCGCTTCCACCCGTTCCGCGACGACCTCGAAAATCGCCTCAGGATTTGCCTGCATCAGCCCTTTGAGCATCCTGAGCCGGCCTGCCACTTTCACCGGGCGCCCCGGCTCGAGGAGAGCCTTGATCGCTGTCGCGGCGTCGCCGACGAGCAGGACTGGGAGCTTAAACTCTTCGCCGCGGCCGCCGCATTCGACGAGCATCCGCAGATACGGTGTGCCTGCGGGCGATACCCGGTACTCCGGGATGCCGGCCACTCGGCCGTCGAGCTCAATCCGGTTGCCTGCCACCCTCGGGCCCGCTCGACTCCTCTTCGCCCGCTTCCATCATGAGTTCCTCGGGCGCGTCTTCGACCTTTTCCTGCTGAGCGGCAGCCAGAGCAGCCGCACGGGCTTCGGCAGCAGCTTTTGCTTCTGCGATCCGGCGGTTGCGGGCGTCGATTTCCTCGCGCGCCTTGGCCGGGTCAGCATCATGGTCGAGCATCACCGACAAGTAGCGCAGCACGGGGTCGGAAAGCTTCAGGTTGCGCTCGACCTCGTTCATGACGGCGCCGTCGGCGACGTAATCGAGCCTCACGTAGTAGCCGCGCCGCTCGCCCTTAATATTATAGGCGAGTTCGCGTGAACCCCACTCCTCGGTTTCGATTGGTTCGCCGCCGCCCGAGGTCACGATCCCCTCGAAGCGCTTGATGGTTTCCTTGATTTGAGTTTCGCCCTGGTCGGGCCGCAAGATGAAGATAGTTTCGTAGCGCCGCACGCGCTGACCTCCTTGTGGATTTCGCCCCGGCTCGCGGAGCAAGGAGCAACCAGACACGATAACACTGCCCGATCGCGCTCTCAAGGTGAATTTGCCCGGATTTCACGGAAAAGATTCATCATCTCAGTTCTCTCTTGCGCTTGGCGCACGACCTGTTAGAGAAGAACGCATTGCGTCATCCAGTCGAACCAGGAGGCGGCAGCAGTGGCAAAAGGCAAATCCAAGGCGAAAAAAGTTTCCCCGAAGGCACGCAAAGCAGCTCCGAAGCCAAAGAAGAAGATTGTCGCGAAGCCGGCCCGGCCTGCGGTAAAAGCGAAGGCGGCCAAAGCAAAGCCGGCGGCCCGACCCGCGGCGCCGAAGCCAAAGGCCCCGTCAGCACCCAAGGTCCCCGGATACAATCAGCTTCCTGTGCGAGCCGGAGCCCCGGCGGGATCCGGATGGGGGGTGTTCGGCGATAACGACGAGGTCGGCACGATCAACCTCCTTACCCCGGACCGGGTCGTGTGGGCCGCGCAATTGATCAAGAGCGGTAAGGTGTTCGCGCTCAACCTGCCGATCAATATTCCCGATCCGCCGCTGTTCACGCGCGGCGCGCATTCCCACACCGTCAAGATTTTCCCGACGGCGGAGTTCGTGCTCGACGATTACCTCGACAACTTCTACCCGCAGGCCTCGTCGCAATGGGACGCGCTCGCCCACGTCAAGCATCCCGTGCATGGCGCATACAACGGCATCCCCGACTATGAGATCACGGGTCGCGGCGGCAAGCGGCTCGGCATCGATAACCTCGCCAGGCGCGGGATCGCCGGGCGCGGCGTGCTCGCCGACATCGACCGCTACTACGAGAAGGTCGGCAAGACCATCGACTTCATCCGCCCGATGTCGATTCCGCTGGAGGACCTCCAGGCGACTCTCGACTCGCAGAAGACCACGCTCGCGCCGGGCGATATCCTGCTCATCCGTATCGGTTGGACGAAGTTCTATCTCGCGGCGAGCGACGAGCTTAAGGTCGAGCTCGCGCGCGAGACCGTGGTGCCGGGAATCGAAGGTTCGGTGCGTACCGCGCGATGGCTATGGGACAATCACCTGGCCGCAGTCGCGTCGGATTCGCCGGCGCTCGAGGCGCTGCCTAAATCCGAGGGCGAGGACTTTCTGCACTTCCATATGCTCGCCTTCTTCGGAATGCCGATCGGCGAAATGTGGAACCTCGATCCGCTCGCCGATGACTGTGCGGCAGATGGGCGCTACGAGTTCTTCTTCACGTCGGCGCCGCTTAATATTCCGGGCGGCGTTGGCTCGCCGCCGAACGCGCTCGCGATCAAGTAGAGAACCGCACCTAGAAGTCGCGGCGCATTCTTACCGCTCAGGGCACCGATCAGAGCACCGAGAGAAATCTCTTGGTGCCCTGAGCGTCCTTGCTGGTAAATGGCTCCAATCCGGCGCGTGCACGACCCTCGCTTTCGAGCAACCGAGACCGCTGGTAAAATTATTAGTTTAAGGTGCTTAGTCTCGACAACCTCACCAAGTCCTACGGTGGACGCGTCATCTTCGATCACGTGAGTTGGTCGATGCCCGATGACGCGCGAGTGGGACTGGTCGGCCTGAACGGCGCGGGCAAATCCACGCTGCTCAAGATGATCGGCGAGCAGATCCCCGTCGATTCTGGCCGTATCACGCGCCCGCAGCGCACCCGCGTCGGCTATCTCGCCCAGGACGCGCCCGAGATGGGCGGACGCTCCGTGCTACGCGAGACGCTGTCGGCGCTGGAGCGGATGCAGGCGCTCGACGCGCGCCGCAAGGAACTCGAGGGCATCCTCGAGCGCGAGCATTCAGGCCCGAATCATGACGGCGCCCTCGCCGAACTCGGCGAAGTGCTGACCGATCTCGAGCGCCACGATTTCTACAGCGCCGAAAGCCGCGCGACCGCCGTGCTGTTCGGCCTCGGTTTCAAGGAAGAGGATCTCACGCGCGACGTCGCCGAGTTCTCCGGAGGCATCCGGATGCGAATCGCGCTCGCCAAGCTTTTGCTCGACGCGCCCGACTTCATGATGCTCGACGAGCCGACCAACCATCTCGATATCGAGGCGCGCAACTGGCTCGAGGAGTACGTCACCGCGCATCAGGGCGGAATTATGGTCGTTTCGCACGACCGCTACTTTCTCGATTCGGTCACCGATCGCACGCTCGAAGTTTCGCGCGGCCGCCTCACCGAATACACCGGCGGCTACTCGAAGTATCTCGTCAAGCGCGAGCAGCGCTACGAGCAGGAACTCGCCGCCTACAACAATCAGCGCGAGGAAATCGAGCATATCGAGAGCTTCATCAGCCGCTTCCGCTACCAGGCGAGCAAGGCGCGCCTGGTGCAAAGCCGCATCAAGCAGCTCGAAAAGATCGAGCGCCTCGAGCCGCCCGAGGGGGCGGAGAAGCCGCCGTCGATCGCGTTCCCCGCGTGCGAGAAAAGCCATCGCCGCGTCTTCGAGTTGAAAGGCGCGGTCAAGCGCTACGGGAATCTCACCGTCTATGACGGAATCGATCTCGTGATCGAGCGCGGCGCGCGAATCGCACTGGTCGGTCCTAACGGATCAGGCAAATCGACGCTGATGAAAATCCTCGCGGATGTCGAAGGTCTAAGCGGCGGCACGCGAATAATCGGCCAGGCAGTGCGGATCGGCTACTTCGCGCAGAACCTCGCCGAGTCGCTTGATTACGAGAAAACGGTGCTCAAGGAGCTGAGCGATCACGCGCAGGGAATGACGACGCCGGAAATTCGGGGGCTGCTCGGCGCGATGCTCTTCTCCGGCGACGACGTTGACAAGCGCGTCGGCGTGCTGTCTGGTGGCGAGCGCGCGCGGCTCGCACTCGCGAAGGTGATCGCTCAGCGCAACAACACGCTCCTGCTCGACGAGCCGACCAACAACCTCGATATCGTCGCCAAGGACACACTGCTCGAGGCGCTGCGGCGCTTCCCCGGCACAGTGATTATCGTGAGCCACGACCGCTTCATCCTCAACGAGCTCGTCACCGAAGTTATCGAGGTCGGCCGCGGTCACGCGCTTCGCTATCTCGGCAACTACGACGAGTACCTGCAAAAGAAGGCGCAGATTGAGGCCGCTGCCGCGAACTCTCAGGCGCCACGCGCGTCGATGCCGCAACCTACAAAGCCTGAGCCGAATCGCAACGGCAAGGTCGAGAGGCCAAAGGCCGAGCGCGCGAATGATCGTGAGCGCGAGCGGAGTGCGAAGCAACGCGCGCAGGTCGAATCGCAAATCGAGCAGAAGGAAAACGAGCGCGCCGCGCTCGCGACCGACATGAGCGACCCGGATTTCTACCTGAAGCGCAAAGATGCTGACGATCTCATCGCGCGCTACGAACGGCTCGGTACTGAAATCGAAAGGCTCTACGCCGAGCTGGTCAAGTTCGACGAAGCCACCAGCAGCTGAACCGCTGCCTGAGCCGCGCTACTTCTCCACGATCAGCGCGCGGAAGCGGCGGCCGTATTCCTCGCAGGTCGCGCGCACGACGACGAGGCTCTTCAACAGGATGCCGTCCTGGATATCGCGCTCGAATTCGTTGAGTAGAGGACCGGCGCGTCCGGGCTCGATTCGCTCGGCGAGCGCGTCGATCTCAACTAGGGCGTTCCGAACCAGGCGGTTCGCCTCTTCAAGATTCCATTGCTCGTCCAATAACCCAACTTTCGCATCCGCGAGGCGTTGAGTCGAGCCACCCTTCCGAATCAATTCAAATCCCTGAAAAACGCGCGGATATCCTGCGCCAGCAGCTTAGGCTCTTCCATCGCGGCGAAATGCCCCCCGCGCGGCATCTGCGTCCATCGCTGAACGTTGTAGGCGCGCTCGGCCCAATGCCGCGGCGGCAGCAGCAGTTCGCCCGGGAATAGCGCGACGCCGACAGGAGTCTCGATTCGCGTGCCGGGCTTGAGGCGCCACGGATGATGCCGCGCCTCGTAGTAGAGCCGCGTTGACGAGTTGATCGTCTCGCCGAGCCAGTAAATCATCACGTTGGTCAGAAGCTGATCCTTGGTGAAGCTCTTCTCGACGTCACCCTTGCAATCGCTCCAGGTGCGGAACTTCTCAACGATCCACGCCGCGAGCCCGGCCGGCGAATCGTTGAGGCCGAACGCGAGCGTCTCCGGCTTCGTCCCCTGGATCCACTGGTAACCGGTTTCGTGCGTGCGGAATTTCTCCATGTTGCCGAGGAAGACTTTTTCCTCCGGCGTGAGCTCGGGCGCGTTACGTCCTTCGGCGGGGCCGATCGCGATCATGTTGATATGGATCCCGTAGAGATGCGGCTGATAGACCTCGCCGATACGCGAGGTGATCGCCGCGCCCCAATCTCCACCCTGCGAGGCGTAGCGCCTGTAGCCGAGCGACTCGGTCATCAGCTTGTGAAAGATGTCCGCGATCGCCTGGATATTCATCGCGCGCGTGCGCGGATGGTCCGAAAAGCCGTAGCCCGGCAGCGAAGGCGCGACGACAGTGAACGAATCGCGCGCGTCGCCGCCGTGTGACGCTGGGTCGGTGAGCATCGGGATTATCTCCATGAACTCGTAGATCGATCCCGGCCATCCGTGGATCAGCAAAAGCGGCTTCGGATTCGGGCCGCGGCCCTGCTCGTGGATAAAGTGCACGCCAAAGCCGTCCACGTCGGCCTTGAAGTGCGCGAAGCGGTTCAGCGCCTTTTCTTGTGTGCGCCAGTCGTATTTTGTCCGCCAGTAGTCGATCAGCTCGCGCATGTAACCGAGATTCGCGCCGTAGTCCCAGGCGGAGTCGGGGATTTCATCGGGAAAACGCGTCCGCTGAAGGCGCTCGCGCAGGTCGGCCAGCTGAGCCTCGGGTATCGCGATACGAAACGGTTCTACTTTTCCGTGAGCCATCAGAAACTCCGCGTGAAGGAGTAGTGCCTGGCGCCGCCGAACTCATGGCAACGCTCACTGATAGAAGGAAAGCTGCGCGCTCGTCAACCGCAACCGCATTGCGCTTTGAATCCGCGGCGCGGCGACGCAGTACAAACCTTGCGTACAACCGGCGCATGGAATCCGTTAACCTCCTGCTTACAATTCGTCCACTGAAAGAGGATTCGGCCGTGCTGAAACGCATCCTTCGATTCGCAGTGATACTAGCCTTTGCCGTCCTGATTCCGAGGTCCGTGCGCGCAAATTCCAATCCAGCGGCGACACCGTTCGTAATTCGCGACGTGCGCCTCTTCGACGGTGAGCACACAATCCCTAAGACCGACGTGGTCGTCGCCGACGCCAAAATCGCCGCGATTGGATCTGGTGCATCTGCGCCAGCGGGTGCTCAGGTGATCGACGGCTCCGGCGACACTCTCCTGCCCGGCCTCATCGATTCGCACGTCCATCTCTGGCAGC
>JASHQJ010000285.1 GCA_030037595.1 Candidatus Binataceae bacterium | reverse complement strand
GATCCATGGCCCAACGTTCATCGCTACGCTGGGCACGACTCCTTAGACCCTGAACTCGATCTCCCTTGGGATGATGAAGCACCCCGGCATCTGCTCCGGGACCGGGATAGCTCGTTCGGTCCGGCGTACTCCAGACGCATCCGAGCATTGGGAATCCGAGATCACCCCACTGCACCACGCTCGCCGTGGCAAAACGGGCACGTCGAGCGATTGATCGGTTCAATTCGTCGTGAATGCCTCGATCATCTGGTGGTGTTCGGTGAGGCGGACTTGCGACGCGTCCTCAAGGCTTATGCTTCGTACTAAAACTCGGTCCGTACTCACTTCTCACTGAATAAGTACTGTCCGCTTTTCCGACACCGGCAGGCAGTCGGCAAGATCAAGTCGGTTCCGATCCTGGGTGGGCTCCATCATCAGTATGTGCGAGTTTAGGTTTTCGGTAACGACAAGCGCCGCGCGTCTATGGCGAACAACTGATGCTGGGATCGATGTCAGCGAATCGACCGTAGGACGATACCTGATCAGAACGGGCCGACCGTGGTCGCAGGGCTGGAAGACGTTCTTGCAGAGTCACGCCGCAGGAAATGGCAACGATCGACTTGTTCGTGGTCCGCACCATCTCTTTCAAGCTGCTCTACGGCCTAGTGATTCTTCGCCAGGCCGATCTTTGTTGCGCTTGACGGTGTCAATTATTGCCATGGCCGTAACGAGTCCAGGCCGACGGCTTTGCGAGCGCGGCGAAAGAGAAGGTCATAAGCATCGTGAACTCTCAACAATCAGGATTTCTTGACCCCGAGCGCTACGTCGCTCGCGATGGCAGCTGGGTCATGCCCATCATTTTTTCCGATCCTGGGCTCTACGAAATCGAGAAGGAGCGTATCTTCGGCCGCTCATGGCTGCTACTTGGACATGAGTCGCAGTTGCCGCGTCTCGGCTCCTTTCTCCGCACCTGGATGGGCGAGGAATCGGTGCTCCTAACGCGTGATCGCAACGGCAAGATTCGCGCGCATCTCAATGCCTGCCGTCATCGTGGCTACCAGCTCTGCCAGGAAGATTGCGGCACCGGACAGCGCTTCCAGTGCCGCTACCATGGATGGACCTACGACGGCGACGGCAGCCTCGCAGTGGTCCCTGGCGAGGAATCGATCTACTACCACGAGATAGACAAGCGGAAATGGGGACTGGTACCGGTAGCGCGGCTCGATACTTATAAGGGTTTGATCTTCGGCAACTTCGATCCGGATGCCTGCTCGCTCAAAGCCTACCTCGGCGACATGGCCTGGTATCTAGACATAATTCTCGATCGCTGCGCGGGCGGGACCGAGCTACTCGGGCCGCAACGCTGGCGCATTGCCGCGAATTGGAAGGTGGTCGCGGAGAATCACTGCGGCGATGAATACCACGTTGGCTTCGCGCATGGTTCGATGTTTCCAAACCTGGGCGCGAATCGCGCGACGCCGATTCCTTATGCGCGGGAGATCCGTCCCGCAATCGGCCACGGCCTCGGCGCGAATTTTTTTCCCGATGACATGACGCCACAGCAGTGGCTGAGTGCAAGTCTCGGCAAGTATCCGCCGCACGTCTATCAGTACCTGCTTCGCGTTTACGATGAGACTGTGCGGCGGCTAGGCAAGCAGCGGGCCCACATCGGGCTCATCCATGGCGAAGTGTGGCCGAACTTCGGGATGGTACCGATCGTCAACTCGCTTCGAATCATCCAGCCGCGCGGCGTCAACGAAGTCGAGATGTGGTCCTATTGCCTGGTCGATCGCGACGCGCCCGCCGAGGTCAAGGCGTGGTTCGCCGGCCAGAGCGCCCGCACTTTCGGCCCAGCCGGCAGCTTCGAGCAGGACGACGCCAGCAACTGGGCTGCGGTTACCCGCTCGAGCAGCGGTATCGAATCGCGCAAGCATCGCCTCAACCTGCAGATGGGTATCGGGCACGAGGAGCGCTCGGATCGAATCCCCGGCGAGCTGGGACTCACCGCCAGCGAAATAAACCAACGCGGCTTTTATCTGCGCTGGATGCACGACATGTTCCGCTGGAAAGGTGCGCCATGAATAAGGATTTCGAGTTGCTGATGCAGGTCCAGCAATGGCTTTATCGCGAGGCGCGCCTGCTCGATTCGCGCCGTTACGATCTATGGCTCGAGCTGCTGGACACGAACATCCGTTATCGAATTCCGAGCCGCGCCTTTGTGCGCCAGGCCCACGTCAAGGACTTCAGCACCTGGTCGGTTGAACGCGAGCTCGAAAGTGCGGACGCCCTGGCTCTGATCGATGACGACTTTGCCGCCCTGCGGTCGCGAGTGGAAAGACTTCGGAGCGGGATCGCGTGGGCGGAGACGCCGCCGTCAATGTCGCGGCGCTTGGTAAGCAATGTGATGATCGATGGCATCCGCGATGACTTCGTGTCGGTGGTCAGCACGATCTTTCTTGCGAAATCGCGAGGCGACGGGCGCGTGCTATTTACTGCCGAGCGCCGCGACAAGCTGGCGCCGATTGACGATGATTTCCGCCTGCGCGAGCGCTACGTAGTGCTCGATGACGCCGTCCTCGCCGCTGATAATTTGTCACTTCTCTTCTGAGAGAGTCGTTTCGCGCTCGCTCCGGCTTCGCTGAACATCTCGGTCGCTGAGTCTATGAGTGCCGCGAGAGAGAGGCGCGGCGAGTTGCCTCTCATCGGGCCATCGAGCCACAGCGTCGCAAGTCCGTGCGCTGCAGCCCACAGCGCGTTTGCGATCTCGAGCAGCCGCGGATCATTTCGTTTCACGTCCGGATGACAATTCGCGACCGCATTGAGCAGGCGGCCGAAGCTCGCTTTCGCCTTGGCGACTACTTCGGGATGCCGCTCCACCGGCACCAACTCGGGGCGGAACATCACGCGGAAGTGAACGGGCTGCTTCAGCGCGAAACTCACGTAGGCACGGACGACCTCCTTGAGTATCTTCTGCGGCGCCCCGTTCGCAGCGAGTGACGCGGCAGCTACCAGAGCGTCATCCAGATCGGTGAAACCCTCGAGAGCGATCGCGGTCAGAATCCCCTCACGGTTCGAGAAGTGATGGTAAGGCAGTTGATGGCTGACGCCCGCGCGGCGTGCCATCTCGCGGAAGCTCAGGCCGCCGAGCCCCTGCTCCTGGATCAGACGGACGCTTTCTTCAAGCAGTCGTTTCTTCGCTTCGACGGCCTTCACTCATTGCACCGGCAATCGCTCATTTCACTTGCCCTGGAAGCGGGCTTCGCGCCGCTCGACGAATGAGCGAATTCCTTCCTTGGCATCTTCGCTGTCCATCACGCTCTTTCTGACCTCGGCGATCGCTGCGACCGCGGAGCGCTCAGCCGCCTCGATATATTTCAAAGCGGCCGCCTTCATCGCTCGTATGCCGAGCGGAGCATTCTTGCAAATCAGATCGGCGATCTCGATCGCGCGATCAACTTGCTTGCCAGCAGGGACTACTTCCTGGACGAGTCCAATTTGCAGCGCGCGCTCAGCGCCGAACTCATCGCACAGCATCAGATGATACATTGCGTTGCCCCAGCCGGTGCGCGAGAGAAAGCGAAAATGCGCGCCACCCAGTGGCGCGATACCGCGTCGCGACTCCATCTGGGAGAATCGTGCGGTATCAGCCGCGACTACTATGTCGCCGGCCAGCATCATCTCGATTCCGATCGTGTAGGTGATGCCCTGCACGGCCGTGACAACGGGTTTGGCCGTGCGCTTTCGGAGAGCGAAGGGATCGAGACTGGTTTCCGGAATCGCCTGCGGAGCGGCGCCGGGACCAAAGAACTTTGGCATATCGAGGCCGGCGGTAAAGTGATCGCCCTCGGCACAAAGTACCGCGGCCCACAGCCTGTCGTTGCGATCGAATTCCGTAAGCGCTGTGGACAGTTGCAGCATCATCTCAGGCGTGAAGGAATTCCTCTTCGCGACGTTGTCGATGATGATTTTGAAGATTCGTCCGTTGGCCTCGCTCCGGACCTGACCAATTTTGGCCGATTCATTCATAGCGAACCTCTGCGCGCTTCTTCAGCTACGATATTCATCGGTGCTTGACGCTGTCAAGGCAGCGTCACGGAAATAGCTCGCAACGCCGTTGATGAGAAGTTGATGATTCAGGCATCTGTATCATCAGAAGCCTCGTTGTCTCCGCCATGCATTGCTCGGAGTTCCGATCCATGCGTTCCAGTACCGGTCTCTCCTCGTTGCTGGACTTTCATCGTCGTCAAAATTATCGGTCCATCGGAGCTCCAACGCCTCGTGGGAACGGGTGTGTATTCAAATATTGTAGTGCACCTTGCACATCGCCAGCATGAGGGCTTCAGCACGATCGGGCGATGGAAGCCCGCGTTGACGAGCGCTCTCCTTGGACTCGAGTTTTATTCGGCCTTGGGAGTCGAATTCGTAGAGCAATCCGGACAGCTGTGCAATTGTTGTCTCGTCCTTAAGCCCCTCGATGAGGTCACGCTCAAACGCGTCAGCCAAGCTCTGATAGTATTGCCCCTTCAAATTGACGAAGCGCCGCGCAGGATCATCGGCGTCCGAGGTTAGGTTCGGGCTCGCTGGCCATTGATACGTTGATCATCTCAACGTTGAATCGCTGATCTTTAAAATGCAGTCCAAAGTTATGACCTATGCCAATCGAATCGACCAGTACTACTGACAGCCGTTGACGAAAATCATTGAGAAAACTCACAACCTGGCCACGGGTGTCTTCACTGCGCCACACGCCCATCGCGGTGATCTTGCGCTTATCGTGATTGCACTCGCATACATAAACCACTGTTTCGGCGAGCCCGCCCTCCGACGGCCACACCAGCGACCAAAGAGGGCGCACTGTTCGGATCCACGGACTTGTCGATCGCACGCTCACGGGCGCGCTCGCGCCAGGCAAGTTTGATCAACGCGTTGTGCGCCTGATCAGGGAACTGCCCGCGCACCCACGACTGCCATTGAGGAGAACTACCCATACGCCGTGCCACCAGACCCTGTGCTGGTCGTATACCCAGCGTTTGGTCACCAAATAGGGAATGGGATTCTGGTCAAGCGGGCCGGCTTCGCTCGGCTCCATTTGCAAAAGCGCCGAGAGAAAGGCCTCGCAGATTGGGACTGTCGAAGGCATCAATCGAGACGCAGTTCCACAAATCACGCTCGAGATGGAACGCGTCGAAAAAGGCGCCGGACGGTGTCGTTGGGTTGCCAGCCATCGCGATGTGAACCTTACCTCCGGCCTTGGTTCCGGCAATTGCGTCCCAGATACCAGACTCAATACCCGGAGTTTCGTCGGCAACGATCAGCACATACTTGCCATGATAGCCCTGAAAGTTTTTGGCTTGGTTGGTTGAGAAACCGATCGCGAAATTACTGTCGTTGCGTAACTTGCACTCGGTAGTCTTTAGCGGAGGATAGGGTACCTTCGCATGCTCAACCACTCGATGGATTTTCGGCCAGAGCTGCGTTTTCACTTGCCGCTGCGTTGGCGAGGTGGTTAGCACAATGCCTTCGCGGCATCGTGCGAGCCACCAGAGCACTGCCGCCGCGATCGTGAAAGTCTTGCCGACGCCGTGACATGATCTGATTGCGGCGCGGCGGTTCTTCTGAATCGAATGGAGGATCTCTTGCTGGCGATCCCACAGACAACGCCTAGGACGTGATTAGCGAAGGGAACCGGATCGCGAACAATCTTTTTTACTAATATCTTCTGATCTTTCGATAGCATTTGTGTGTTATTGTTTTTCTTCATCGGTGATTGGCGCCACTGCTTCCAGCAGTTGAACGAGCGTGAGCGGCTTGCCGTCTTTGCCGGTCAGCTCGTGTCGTTGCGGCGATGCGTATCTGTTAATTCGAGCTGCATGATCGAGGACTTTGATGCCGGTTTCGATCGCCCGGACCTGGCCTTTGCGAATAGCCGGCTGCAGATTCAGGAACATCTCTTCACTGCGCGCGTTATCGACCTTGCGGAACTCTTCGACTTGAAGTGTCGGCTCGCGTCCGATGGCTCTGCGAAAATGCCTTGTGACAAGCCTGACGCGAAATCTGGTATCCGGCAGGAAACCTAATGCCGGGCGGAAGCGGTATAAGCGCCTGCGCCTGGCCGCGGCCTATCTGGGTGATTTGTTCAGCGATCTGTTCAAACGAAAAGCCGATGCGCTTGAGAAGGAGCACTTCGGCCTCCATCCACCGAGCTCTCTATAATGACTCCGATACCACTATAGGGCTCCTCGCGTTGCGCCATCTGCCATCGGGTTGACGTTTCACTTTTGCGTCACAAGTTCCGGCTTGAGACTCACCAGCGACAGTCGCTCGAGCGTGACCATGACATAGGGATCGATTTCGCATCCATACCCTCTACGGCCAAGCTGGTGCGCGGCAATGATCGTAGATCCGCTACCGGAAAACGGGTCGAAAACCTGTCCCTAGCAGAATGCAATCCGGCATGCCGTGAAGGTACGGTGTGGCTTTTGTCAACGAAAACCTAAGAGATGAACATAAGAAACCCATCGACGCCAAATCGGGGGCCGCATAAAAAACTCCCCCTAATGCGAGCTCGCTCGGCACGAAGAGTAGCGCTTGTGAAATCAGGAGTTGATGCCAAGGCCGATCCGTTTCTGCAGGATCCCGTGATGTTCAACGAGTCTTTGCTCCATTTTATCTCGCAGGGTTCGACCCCCCTAGCTACTGGCGCGACAGCAGCCACCGCGCTACAGTCCGTGCAGCTCTCAGAAAGGAGGCGCACAAGATGGAAGCTCGAATGGATATTGCGGATCGCGGCGAAGTGCGCCTCGCGTCAGATCTAGACTAGCCTAGCGGCTATTCCCTCACATTCCTGACCACGGCGGCACTTCAGCCCCGTGGTTTTTTGTTTACCCGCCGCTCGGGTGCGGGCGGCGGTGCGTCATGAGTGCGTGCGGCCGCTCGTGTCGCGAATCAACTCGTCCGCCGACCATAGGAGAACTCATGGCTGTCATCGAACCAAACCGGAACACGCAGGGACCACCTATCAACCTAATGAGGAAGTCATGTCACGAAATGAATATGGGAACCTTGGCGAGGCGCGCAACACCCTCATCGAGATCGAGGAAGCGCTCGAGCCGCTCTTCGCCGAGGGATTGATCACCGAAGTGCTCGGTATCGTTCGCAAGGGCAAAGAGGCGAACGTGTATTGTTGCCGCGGTTCGGACCTGGCGGGACGCGAGTATGTCGCGGCGAAAGTCTATCGGTCGCTGGAACAGCGCGGCTTCCGCAATGACGCGGCTTACCAGACCGTAGTCGGGAAGGCGGGCGAAGATCGCTTCCTTCGCGGGAAGGGCCGCCCGCTCGGGAGCCGCCTGAAGCGCGCCCTTACCAACAAGACGCACTTCGGACGCGAGATCCAGTCGGGAATGTGGATCCATTCCGAGTTCGACACGCTCAGGATGCTGCACGCGGTCGGCGCCGACGTGCCGGAACCGATCTCGTGTTCGAGCTCGGCGATCCTGATGGAGTTTATCGGCGATGGCGGCAAGGCGGCGCCGATGCTGGCGCGGGTGCACATGTCACCGGAGGAAGCGACCGTGTGTCTGCGACGTATCATCGACAATATCGGGCTGTGGCTGCGTTGCGATCGTATCCACGGCGACCTGTCCGCATACAACATCCTGTATCGCGACGGCGGCATCGTGGTCATCGATTTCCCGCAGGCGGTCGATGCGCGCTTCAATCCCAACGCGCGGCACCTGCTCGAACGCGACCTGGAAAATATCTGCGGGCACTTCGCACGCGTGGGGCTTCATCCGGATTCGCGCCGAATCGCGAACGAGATGTGGGGTCGATACCGAGTTAGTGAGCTGTGAAAA
>JASHQJ010000027.1 GCA_030037595.1 Candidatus Binataceae bacterium | reverse complement strand
AGGGCGACTCCGTCCACGAGGGCGAATCGATGCTGACGGTCGAGACCGATAAGGCAGAGGTTGAAGTCGAGTCTCCCACCGCCGGCACCCTCGCGCGGCGAATCGCCGACGAGGGCGAAGTCGTCGCTGTGGGCGGGCCGCTCGGCGAGATCCAGCGCGACGGCGAATCCGCAGTGGCATCGGCACCACGTGCAACGACGGTGTCATCGCCCGCAACCAACGACGCAGCAGCGCCGGGGCGGACGGCGGCGCCGACGGCGCCGCTGTCCGCCCCGGTTCCCAGAGCGCGCGTGCTCGCGTCGCCGCGCGCGAAGCGGCTTGCCGCCGAGCGCGGCATCGACCTCGCGCGCATCGCGGGCAGCGGCGAGGGCGGCATGGTCACCGAGGACGACGTGCGGGCGTTCGCCACAGGCGGCGAACGCCCGCACGCCGTGTCGGCTGCGGCGGCGACGCCCGGCGCATCCGCGCCGGCCGCATCGTCGCCGAGCGAAGTTGCGCCCGCGCGGCGCGAGAAGCTGACGCGCATTCAGCACGCCGGCGCGCGGAACCTCGCCAAGAGCTGGAGCGAGGTTCCGCACTTCGTGCAAATGGTGCGCGTCGATATGAGTCGCGCGCTCGACGCGCGCCGCTCTCTCGCCGTTGCAGGCACGAAGGTTGGCGTCACCGATATCACCCTGATGGCCGCGGTGCTCGCGCTCAAAGAAAATCCGCGGGTCAACGCGAGCTACGCGGACGGCGAGCTCCTGATTTATGATCGCATCAACCTGGGCGTTGCCGTCGATACGCCCGACGGTCTGCTCGTGCCGGTCGTCCATGACGCCGGCGCGCTCGACCTCGCGAGTCTGAGCGCTCGCGTCGCAGAACTTGCCGAGCGCGCGCGCCACCACCAGCTGAAGCCGACCGACCTCGAACTTGCGACCTTCAGCGTATCGAATCTTGGTGCCTACGGTGTCGAGAACGGCACACCGGTTATCTTCGCGCCGCAGGCAGCGCTGATGTTCGTCGGCTCGATTCACGACGAAGTGCTCGCCATTGAGGGCAGGGCGGAGGTGCGACCCGCGATGCAGATTGCGATCGCCTACGACCATCGCGCAATTGATGGCGCGACCGCATCGCGGTTCACGACCAAAGTTAAAGCGATACTTGAAGCGCCGAATTTTCTCGGCGTCGTAGCCGCTCCTGGAGCCGTTCCGCACGGACGTCATCGCGACGTGACGATCGACGCGGTTGGCGATACGATGCGCACGCAGGTCAGCTACCTCGGCCGCCAATGGTCCCTCGATGGTGAAGATGCCGCCGGGCCCGACCCGGTATCATCGTTTCTTGGCGCGCTGGGATCGTGCCTGCTGATGTCGCTTCGAGTTGCAGCCCGCGTGCGCAAGATCGGGCTTGGCCGTGCTTCCGTGCATGCGGTTGCCAACGAAAAAGGGCACGTAAAGGAAATTAAAGTTGAACTTAAAGTTGAGACTCCGGTGGACGACGAACGGTTGCATCGCCTGGTCGAGGTCGCTGAGCGTGGATGCCACCTCCGGAACCTCGTGCGCGATGATGTGAACCTGGCGCTCGAAGTGAGCCGGTTCTAAGCCGAACCCCAAGGACTGCTGATGGGACAAATCAATCTTTACCAGTATCCGATTTCGCCGTTCACCGAGAAGGTGCGGCGTGTGCTGACCTTCAAGAAACTCAAGTGGAACCCGATCGATTGCCACTACGAGGACAAGACCAACCTGCTCGCTGTCACGAAGGGCGCATGGACGCGCGTGCCAGTGCTCGAGTGGGACGGCGAAGTCGTCTACAACTCCGCCGATATCATCAAGTGGCTCGATCGTAAGGTTTCCACGCCAAGCGTGATTCCCGATGACGCGCGCGGTCTCTGCGAGATTATCGATCACTGGGCGGACAACACGCTCTTCATGCCGATCCTGATGCTGACGATTCCTGACCTGCTCGACACTGCGGGCGATCCGAAGCTGAAGGCGAATCGCGAGAAGCTGATTGGAATGACGACCGAACGGATGCGTGAAGGAGCGCCGGTTCAGCGCGAGGCGCTCACCGGCTTCTGCCGCATGATAGATGAGCAGGTTGCGGGCAAGGATTTCTTTTTGAGCGGCGGCTTCACGATGGCCGACGCCTCGCTCTACCATCCGTTTTTCTTTCTCGCCCTCAACCCCAACAATTTTGCGATCACGGACGGGTTCAAAAATTTGCGCCGCTGGTACGAACGAATCCGCGACCTGGCCTGATCAAGGAGGAATCTGAAAATGGCTCGCAAACTGGCAATCGGCGTCAACTGGCAAGGGCGGCTCGATTACAAAGGACTGGTAGAGCGCGCCAAAATCGCCGACCAGGCTGGCATCCATTCGATCTGGGTGGCCGAGGCGTGGGGCCGCGACGCCTTCACGCTGCTGACGCTACTCGCCGAGCACACCAAAAAGGTGCAGCTCGCCACTTCGATCGTGAACATCTACTCGCGCTCGCCCGCGGCGCTCGCGCAGCACTTCGGCACGCTCGACGAGCTTAGCGACGGCCGCGTGATTATCGGCCTCGGCACCAGCGGCCCGCAGGTGATCGAGCACTTTCACGGCATCCAGTTCAACCCGCCGCTCACGCGTCTCAAGGAATACGTCGAGATCATCAACATGCTGATGGCGGGGACGCCGCTCAACTTCCAAGGCAAGCTGTTCAAGCTCGGCCGCGGCTTCACGCTGCGCTTCGAGCCGGTGCGCAAGCACATTCCGATTTGGATCGCGTCGCTCAACAAGCTCAGCGTCGAGTTCACCGCGCGCAAGGCCGACGGCTGGCTGCCGGTGATGATCCCGCTCTCGGGGCTGAAGCGCGCGATCGACGAATTTCGCGCTGTGGCAGTCGCCTCGGGCCGCGAGCCGCGCGCAGTCGCGGTCAAATCTCCGGGCAACGTGACGGTCACCGACAATGTTGACCGCGCGAAGGCTGGTCACGCCGGCACGGTCGCGTTCTACGCCGCGCGGATGGGCACCTTCTATGCCGAGCAGCTCACCCGCTTCGGCTTCGGCGACAATGTCAACCAGATAAAGGAAGCGTGGAACTCGGGCGGGGCCAAGGCCGGCACCGGCGCAGTGTCCGAGAAGCTCCTATCCGAGCTTGGCTACATCGGCGGCGTTGACGGCGCGGTCGAGCGCCTGAAGGCTCAGGAAGCGGCCGGCGTCGATCTGCATCCGGTCGAAATCGATGCGCCCGACGCGGCGTCGTACGAAAAAATCGTCGCGAAGCTCGTAGGCTAAATGTGCTTTGACGCAGGAGCGAAAACGAACTAATCGAGGAAGCGGACGGGCGCGCTATAAGGTCGCCGTCCCAACATAGCGACCCCATCCGGGGAGCGCTCGTATCAAGGAGGATCGAGTCAATGAAAGCAGCAGTATTCGAGGCGACCAAAAAGCCGCTCGTCGTCCAGAACGTTCCGGATCCCGAGTGCGCGCCCAACGGCGCGATTATCAAGACCATGGCCAACGGCATCTGCCGCTCGGACTGGCACGCGTGGTCGGGTGATTGGACCTGGATGGGGCTGGCGGCGCAGAAGGGCGCGATTTTGGGTCATGAGTTCTGCGGCGTAGTCGAGGAAGTCGGCAAGGAAATCAAGAATTTCAAGCAGGGCGATCGTGTGGTCGTGCCGTTCAGCCAGGGCGACGGCACCTGCGAGTACTGCCGCAATGGACAGTCCAACGTATGCCTCACTCCGCTGCTGCCCGGCTTTTCATATCCGGGAGGGTTCGGGAGCCATGTCGCGGTGCCGTTCGCCGATCTAAACCTCGTAAGCCTGCCCGCGAGTATCGACTTCGTTGAGGCCGCGTCGATGGGATGCCGCTTCATGACGTCGTTCCATGGCATCGTCGATCGCGCGCAGGTGAAACCGGGAGAGTGGGTGGCGGTCTATGGATGCGGCGGGATCGGGCTTGCGGCGATCAACGTGGCGAACGCCATGGGAGCCAACGTGATCGGAATCGATCTCGACTCGGCGAAGCTCGAGTTGGCCAAGGGGATGGGCGCGCAACACGTCATCAATGCGAAGAGCACCGAGCCGATTGCCGCCGTGCTCGATATCACGAAGGGCGGCGCGCACGTTTCGGTTGACGCACTCGGTATCGCCACCACGTGCCGCAACGCGATCATGAGTCTCCGCAAGCAGGGCCGCCATCTGCAGATCGGTCTCACGACTTCCGCGGAGAAGGGCGAAATTCCGCTGCCGATCGATCGCATGGTCACGATGGAGTTGCAGGTGATCGCGACGCTCGGAATGCAGGCCTCGCACTATCCACAGATGCTCGCGATGGTCGAGTCGAAGCGCTGCACGCCGAAGTCGATGGTGACCGGCACGGTCGGGCTCGACGGGATCACGAAGATCTTTCAGGAGATGGACACCTACCAGAACGTCGGCACGACGGTGATCAACAAGTACAACTGACGCTCCGGCTCGGTTAGACTGAAACTGAGGGAATGGGGTCCCATCCGGGACCCCGTTTCATTAGACGGGAGCGTTGTTCATGAAACGGGTCGCATTTCTGCTGAGTGCCGCAGTGGTTTTGTTTCTCGCGCCGCGCGCGATGGCTCAGGGAGCAGGCGTGCCGGACTCGCCAATCAACGTTGAGGTCGGCGGCTTTCCGAATGATCAGGGCCGCCTCGCGTGTGCGCTTTATAATGGCCCGGACGGCTTCCCGCGCGATCGCGACAAGGCGATTCAGCGCGCGACCGGCGAGATTTCCCGGGGCCGCGCGACCTGCGTGTTCAACAATGTCCGGACAGGAACCTACGCGATCGCCTTTTTTCACGACGCCAAGATGACCGGCAAGATGGTGAAGAACATGCTCGGCATCCCGCAGGAGGGTTACGGCTTCTCCAACGACGCAAAGGCGGGCGCGATGAGCCCGCCGAGTTTCAGCGACGCGGCCTTCAAGCACGACGGCAGCAAACCAACCACGCTGAAGTGCATCCTACAGAAATTCTAATGAATTGATGCATGCGGCCGGCTGCGTTGCGTCGGTCGCAAGGATTGTTTCGGAGGAGAGCCATGACGATGAGCAAGTTCGCTTCCTCAATCGCCTTCCTCATGATGTTGGCGGTGGACCTCTGCATCGCTCCGGCGCTCGCCCAATCCGCGTCCGCGAGCGGCGGCGCCCCGATCATGGTCGTCATCTCCGGATTTCCCGACAACGTCGGCCGCGCGTCGTGCGGTCTATACAACCGGGCAGACGGCTGGGCTACAGACAAGAACGTTTTCATGAATGCCACCGCGCCGATATCTGGCTCGACGGCGACCTGCACCTTCAACAACGTCCCGAGCGGCACGTACGCGGTCGCGTTCTTCCACGATCGCAACATGAACAACAAGATGCCAAAGAACTTCATCGGCATCCCACAGGCGGGCTACGGATTCTCCAACGATGCCAAGCCGCGCGGCTTCGGCCCGCCCTCGTTCTCTAACGCGTCGTTTTCCCACGATGGCTCCCAGCCAACGACCATCAACGTGAAGCTCCAGCAGTGGACCTCAGTGCTCTAAGGTCGAAACAAATTTAGCACGCGTACCTCACCTTCCTTGCGCGGCGCGAGCACGTCTGCGATCCGATAAGGATGCGCTACGGAATCGACGTCCCCCAATTCGGTGATTATGGAGATCCGCGGATGCTGGCGACGCTCGCGCGCGAAGCCGAGGACGCGGGATGGGACGGCTTCTTCATCTGGGACCACATCAAGGTGAATTGGCCGGCGCCCGTCGCCGATCCGTGGATCGCGCTCGCCGCGATTGCGTGTGCCACGACGCGAATCCGGCTTGGCGCGATGGTCACGCCGATCTTTCGCCGCAATCCCTGGAAACTCGCGCGTGAGACGGTGACGCTCGACCATCTGTCGGGCGGCCGATTGATCTTCGGTTACGGCCTCGGCGCGGATTTTTTCGGTGAGATCAGTTCATTCGGAGGCGAGCTCGATGATCGCGTGCGTGCCTCGATCCTCGAAGAAGGGCTCGCGATCCTGATTGGGCTTTGGAGCGGCGAGAAATTCGCCTTCAGCGGCAAGTACTACAACGTGCGTGATGTTCAATTCCTGCCCGTGCCGCTTCAAAAGCCGCGAATCCCGATCTGGGGTGCGGGCACCTGGCCGCGCAAAGGCCCGATGCTCCGTGCGGCGAAGTACGACGGCGTGATGCCGATGAGCGGCGACATCGAAAAGCCGCTGACTCCGGAGCGGGTGCGGGAGATCGTGACCTTCTTCAAGGAGCATCACAACGGTGGCGCCCGACCGTTCGATATCATCGCCGACGGCGAGACGCCCGCTGACGATCGCACGCGCGCTCGCGAAATCGTTGCGGGCTATGAAGCCGCGGGCGCGACCTGGTGGATCGAGAGCACGCTGCCGTGGAAGCAGTCGCTCGAAGCGTTTCGCGCGCGAATCGCGGCCGGACCGCCGAAAGTCTAGCTTTGACTTGGCATCGTCGCTGATGCAGGTTGCGATCGATGAAAGCCGTTATCGTTGAAAAGCCCGGCGATGACAATGTGCTCAAACTCGCCGACGTTCCCGATTCCGTTCCCAAATCCGACGAGCTTCTGATCCGCGTGCGCGCCGCCGGACTTAACCGCGCCGATATCATGCAACGCCAGGGATTCTACCCACCGCCTCCGGGCGCTTCTGAAATCCTCGGCCTCGAATGCGCGGGCGATGTGATCGCGGTGGGCTCGGGTGTAACCGGATGGAAGGTCGGCGACCGCGCGATGGCGCTGATACCGGGCGGCGGCTACGCCGAAAAAGCGGTCGCGCATTTTGGATCCGCGATGAAGATTCCCGCGGCGCTCAGCTATGAGGAAGGCGCCGGCGTGCCCGAGGTCTTCCTCACCGTCTATCTGAACATCTTCATGCTCGCGGGATTGAAAAAGAGCGAGGCGGCGCTGATTCACGGCGGCGGCAGCGGTATCGGCACTGCGTCGATCATGCTGCTCAAGGAATATGGCTCCCGCTCAATCGTGACCGCCGGCAGCGACGAGAAGTGCGAGCAATGCCTGAAGCTCGGCGCCGACGTGGCGATCAACTACAAGTCCGCATCATTCCCCGACGCGGTGAAGACGGCGACCAGCGGGCGCGGCGCCGACGTGATTCTCGACAGTATCGGCGGAGCGTACCTTGCGCCGAACATCCAGGCGCTGGCGCAGAACGGGCGGCTGGTGATGATCGGCCTCATGAACGGGACGCGTGGTGAGCTCGATCTCGCCGCGGTGCTGCGGCGGCATCTGAGGATCTACGGCTCGACATTGAGGGGCAGACCCGCGGCGGAGAAGGCGGAAATCGTGAGCGCGTTTTTGAAGCAGTTCAGCGCGGCCCTCGAGGCGGGACGGCTTAGGCCGCCGATCTACCGATCATTACCCGCGAGCGAGGCGCGCGAGGCGCATCGCATCATGCAGGCCTCGGAGCATTTTGGGAAGATCGTACTGACGTTCTGAGGGTGGCGTCAGGGATCCTCGCGGCCCGCGACGACACGTAGTGACGAGAGCTATTCTCACAACCTCGCCCCCCGGAGAGATCGCTCCGAACGAACGAAGTGAAGTGAGTAGCGGGTGAGGGCGAATCTCCAGCGATAGAAGAATGAGCGCGTGTAGCATCCGCGGCGGCGCGTCATCACCCGTCGCGCGATTCGTCGCGAATCGTGCGCCGGCCTCCCCCGGTGCGCGGCTTTCGCCTCTGGCGTCAGGGCGAAGCTATTCAAAGCGCAGCCCATTTTCTGGCATCTTTCTGTCATATATGGACCCGGCCCGGGAGCAAGGGGAACGAGAGTAAGCGGGGAGCGGTTGGAGCGATATATCTGGCCTCTAAACGGGAGCTTGAGATAGGTGCGGGCGCTGATGGAATCCGCGCGCCGGCGTCTCTGACCATCGCGACGGCCTCGTGAGGATGGACCCTGACATATAGCAGAGTAAGCCGGCGCCGGTCTGACCGGTTCCCCACAGCTGAATACGACAAATGGGTTCGCCGCCGGCTGCGCGCGCTGCAACTCAAACAGTGGAAGCGCGGCTCCAAAGTCTATGCAGAAATGCGCAGACTCGGACTGTCGGAACTAGATGCAGCGTTGGCTGCCAGGGTGAACCAACGCTGGTGGTCGCGTGCTGCCAAGCTGGTTCACGTCGGACTTACCTCCCGCTACTACGACCGACTGGGAGTTCCCCGACTTGCCCACTAACCTCAACCTTC
>JASHQJ010000284.1 GCA_030037595.1 Candidatus Binataceae bacterium | reverse complement strand
GGCCCGGTGTGAGCGCTGACCGCGTTGAGCAGCTAGTTACCCGCAAAATCGAACAAAAGCTAACCGAAGTCGCCGAGGTGCGCCCACCATCTGCGGAGGAGTATTCGATCAAGTCACTTAGTCTCGACGGCCTATCGGTCGTCAACGTGCAGGTCGAATACAAAGTTGACGATACAAAGCCGATTTTTAACGAGATGGATCTGAAGCTCCGGGCGATTGATGATCTGCCTCAAGGAGCTGGCCCTATACAATTCTTCAGCGGCTTCGGTGATACCGCAGCATTGATGTTAACCATTGCCAGCCCTCTAGAATCAGAAGTTGCGGTGGCGCTCCGGGCTTCAGAAATCGAGCAGCGGATTCGCGCGCTACGAGACGCGGCAGCCGAAAGCTCCGATCGTGCCACTGTTGTTGTCGCTTTTCCGCTCTCGCTTCGTCTCCCAGATCTCGCAACCCAGGTAGAACAGAGTGTCGGCTCCTGTTTGACGCGTAGACGACTTTTTGTCGATGTCCACGCTATCGATGGCAAGGGATTCGTGGCCCTGGACGGCAGAAGTTCGGCGACTGATGCTGCCCTCCTTGAAGGTTTTAATGGTTGTTTGCGTGATAGCTATGGAACTTCCTCATTTAATCCTGATGTTTGGCAAGCAACTGTGGTGCGCAATCCCGCGAGTGTGCGCGCCGCACTTATGAAGGTCGCTGGCGATAAGTACAGCTTTCGGCAACTTGATGATTTTACCGATTTAATCAGGCGTGGTTTGACCGTTGTGCCGCAGGTCTCCAAGATCCTTACATCCGGCGATCTTCCACAGATCATCAGACTCCAGTATTCGCAGACCAAGCTCGCGGCATTCGGCCTCAACGCTCGGCAAATCGGACAGATCCTAGCTGCTCGCAATATAGTCACTGAGGGTGGGACACTTGAGACCAATGGCGCGAATCTGATCATCCTGCCCTCGGGAGAATTTAAGAACGAGAATGAAATCGGAAATGTTATCGTAGCCAAATCTGCGACGGGCACTCCACTGTATCTGCGCGACTTGGCTACAATAACGCGTGGATATGTTGAGCCACCCCGCTACCTGAACTACTACAGCCGACGCGATTCTTCGGGAATGTGGCAGACGCATCGAGCGATTACACTCGCGGTGCAAATGCGCTCTGGTGAACAAATTCAGGATTTCGGCAAAAGAGTTGACGACCGCCTGGTTCTTTTGCGGAAACAGCTTCCTTCTGATCTGATTTTGGCTCGTACTTCCGACCAGCCCAGACAAGTACAAGAGAACGTCGAACTGTTCAACCATGCTTTGGAGGAGGCGATCGTTCTCGTTGTAGTTATTGCATTGATAGGCTTCTGGGAGTGGCGCTCTGCTTTGCTCATGGCAGTCTCGATTCCAATTACATTGCTCATGACTTTCGGCATGATGCGGATGCTGGGTTGGGACATTCAACAGGTATCCACGGCATCGCTGATCATAGCATTAGGACTGTTAGTCGACGACCCCGTGGTGGCGGGCGATGCAATCAAGCGCGATCTCGATTTGGGTCACCCACGAATCATTGCTGCATGGTTGGGGCCAACCAAGCTCGCGCGCGCGATTCTATATGCGACCATCACCAATGTGGTTGCCTATCTGCCGTTTGGCATTTTGAGTGGCGACACCGGCAAATTTCTGATCTCCCTACCGGTCGTGATGACGGCGTCACTAGTCGCCTCACGGCTGGTGTCCATGACGTTTATTCCGCTGTTGGGATACTACTGGCTCCGACCCGCAAAGAAGAAGCCACTACCAATGGAGCAGAGACGGAGGCAAGGCTTCAGCGGGTACTATTTTCGCCTCGGCCATACTCTCTTGGAACATCGATGGCTTTCACTAGGGGTGTCTGGAATATTCCTGCTCATCGGCTTCAAATTTGGTGCTCAACTTAAAACGGCTTTCTTTCCGATCGATCTTCAGTTCCTCGCTACCGTGGACGTGTTCCTTCCGAACGACACGGCATTGTCAAACACGGAGCTTGCAGCTAAAGAAGTTCGCCAAATCATTCAGGACACGGCCCACGATTTTGAGAAACGAGAGGGTGTCGAAGAAGCGCACGAGCCGTTTCTCAAATCGCTGACAACCTTCGTAGGTGGTGGAGGCCCGCGCTTCTGGTACTCTCTGGCACCCGAGTCGAAACAACTGAATTATGCACAAATCGTGATAGAAATCCGAGACCGACGCGACATGCCGAGGTTCGCACGTGTCTTGCAGCCGGCGCTGTCGCGCGCCATTCCAGGAGCGTACGTCGACGTCCAGGAATTGCAGACGAACGGCTCGAAGTATCCGATAGAGATATTCGTCAACGGTAGAGCCGAGTCGACGATCGCTGATTCCGATGAGCGACAAGACATCAACGCGATTCGAAAGATCGCATACAAGGTAGAAAACATTCTCCGAACTGTTCCTGCTTCGCGACGCGTGCGGAACGACTGGTTTGGTGAAACCATGGTCGCGCGCCTGCGGATCGACCCGGACAGGGCCAATCTCGCGGGGATCACGAACCGCGACGTCGCCGCCTCGACTTCGGCCGCGCTGAGCGGCAGCCGCGTTGCCAGTCTGCTCGAAGGTGACAAGCAGATTCCAGTCGTAGCGCGACTAGTTCGTCCCGAACGAGCAAGCGTCGATGCACTGGAAAATCTATATGTCTATCCATCAGTTGGGGGGCAAGCAGTGCCACTGAAATCAATTTCGACGATTGATTTTCTGCTTGAGACGCAACGCATCCGTCGGCGCGCTCACTTTAGGACCATTTCTGTCCAGGCGTTTACCGCGCCGGGCGTTCTTGCGTCGGAAGTCCTCAATGCCGCGATGCCGAATATCAAGAAGCTCCAAGCGTCATTGCCGGCCGGATACTCAATCGAAATAGGCGGCGAGTACGCTAAACAACAATCTGGTTTCAAGGAACTGGTGGTAGTTCTGCTGCTCTCATCGATAATGATTTATGTGGCGTTGGTCATCCAGTTCAAAAATGCCATCAAACCTGTGCTCGTCTTCGCCTGCGTTCCTTACGGAGTCGTCGGAGCGCTAATTGCTCTATTGGTGATGGGTACTCCTTTTGGCTTCATGGGGTTTCTTGGCGTTGCCAGCTTGGTGGGTGTTATCGTTAGCCACGTCATCGTGCTTTTTGATTTCATCGAAGAAATGCACGAGAAAGGCGAACCATTCATCGAGGCCGTGCTGGACGCGGGCATCGAGCGGCTCAGGCCGGTTCTGATAACGGTGGGCGCTACCGTGCTGGCTCTCTTCCCGCTTTCGATAAGAGGAGGGCCGCTTTGGGAACCACTTTGTTATGCGCAGATCGGTGGTCTGAGTATTGCGACATTCATCGAGTTGCTGCTTGTACCAGTCATGTATGGAATCTTCGTACTCGATCTGAAGCTCATCAAGTGGGAATTGCCCAAGCACGAGGTCGGTGAGACCGAGACGAAACATCGCGTCGCTGCCGGCGGATGATAAGTCTCGCGCTGCCGTGGACAAGAAGGGGTTTGCGGGAATGAAAAAGCCTCCATACGGCTACAACGACCGCGAGTCCAAGCCTCGAAGCCGACTGGGAATCCGGAACTTCCTGATGGCTCTCTTGGTGCTGGGAACGCTATTCGCCCCTTTAAACACACACGCTGGACCCTTGACGCCTACGGCTTCTCAGATTGATCAAAGCTCCAGGGCGGCGCTCCGGACGCTCTTCAGAGAAAACGAAGCGTCTCTAGCGCTGGCCGAGAAGGTAAAGGCGATACTCATCTTTCCGGATATCAAGAAAGGCGCGTTCATCATTGGCGCTCAGTACGGTTACGGCGCACTAATCGAAGGTACCAGGACAGTAGGGTACTACCGTACCGCGGCGGCTTCATATGGCTTCCAAGCGGGCGTGAAGGAATTTGGCTACGCGCTTTTTTTTATGAGTGATTCGGCACTGCATTACTTGGAAGCGAGCGGAGGATGGGCGCTCGGCACCGGCCCGAGCCTCGTCGTGGTTGATCAAGGACTAGCGCGCTCACTCACTACCACGAACATGCGGGCCGATGTCTACGCATTCGTCTTTGATCAGAAAGGGTTGATGGGAGGAATTGGCCTGGAAGGCTCCAAATTGACGAAGATTACACCGAGCAACTAGAGAGATCGAGGGGAGTATCGCGTGTGATCTATCGACGCATAGTTGTTCCGGTGGATTTTTCCGACCTTTCGATCGAAGCGCTCGACTATGCCATCGATTTCGCGCGCACCCACCGGGCACAGCTGCTCATCATTCACATGATCGAACCGATCATGCATACGCGATTCATTGCCGACGTCTCCGAAATCCTGGAACAGCAACGTGCAGACGCGGCGGAAAAGCTCGCAGAACTGGAAAAGAGTATAAGACGGCGCTGTCCACGATGTCGGTCTGAGGTTCATTTCGGTCCAGCGCACGAGCAGATCGCGGAGATCGCAAAAAACTTCGGCGCTGACCTGATTATCATGGCAACCCACGGCCACACTGGCCTCCATCATTTGTTCATGGGTTCTGTTGCTGAGCGAGTCATTCGTCTCGCAAGCTGCCCGGTGCTGACTCTCAAGCCAGGGAACTCTGAGAGCGAGAAAAAAGCGGCTTCAAGACCGGGCGGCAAGCGTACTCGAGCCAAGCGCCCAAGAAGTGTCCGGACGGAGTGATATATTGAACACTCGATTGATGTTGATTGAAGTGCCTGCGATCGTTTACGCCGCAATCCTCACTATGGCATTGAGCGGCACAGTATTCGCGCAGAGCGATCAAGTCTTCGTCTACCCACTAAAAGGTCAGAGCCAGTCAGTGGAGGAGCAGGATCGGTATTATTGCCATACGTGGGCCGTTCAGAAGACTGGTTTCGATCCCAGCAAGTCATACCCTAGTGATCCTTACACTCTCGATCCGAAACCATATGAACCCAGTCAAAGGCATGTCCTTAGAGGTGGGGCTCGTGGCGCAGCGCTCGGTGCGGTTGGTGGCGCGATAGCAGGTGATGCTGGGAAAGGGGCCGCGGCTGGTGCAGCAATGGGAGGACTGGCGGGAGGATTTCGAAGACGGGATGAGAAGCGCCAGCAGGCCGCACAGCAACAAGCGGCCGTCGCGCAAGGCAGAAATGCGCAGCAAAACGCGTACGCTCGCGCCATGGCTGCATGTTTGGAAGCTCGAGGTTATAGCGTGAAGTAAGCCTGATGAACGGGGGTAAAATAGGACACGGTTTAAAAGGCGGCGGCGATACCATTCTTGCCGACCTCACTGCATGTGGACTGGCGTGGGTAACCGTCGGTTCGGCGCATCGGGAGACAAGTGTCCGCTCCGGCAAAGTTCTCTGGCTGACCGCACAATCAACCAGTATACGGCCGATACCCGCGACGTGAAGCCGTCACTGAGAGGTAATCGCGTGCAGGTGCACGGAGGTCATTTCCGAGCCACTGCCCGCCCACTTCCTTCGATTCTATCCGGTGCGCCATGGCGAAACGCAATAGATTGCTGTTTGCTACTTGTGCGAGTCATCTATCACAGCATGTTTGCTCACGCCGGAGTGCGCAACTGTTTAGTTGAGATTGCCAACTCTACTCACGGGAACATCGCGCCCGTGGAGTTCAATGACTTGCGCGGCGATCTCGCGGCTCATCTTCTCCAGGTCCTCGCTCAGAGCAGCGGACGATCCACTTTCACCTTGAGTCGCTGCCAAAGTGGCACTGGTCTCCGAGGCGTATAAGTCTTTGCCGGCTCCGTCCTTAATAATCCATCTGGCGACCAATTCGGATTGTCCATCGGAGGTCGTTTCGAACCGCTGAACATCGATCATGATTTGGTAGTCTACGTGGGTTCGGACGGGCCACGGATATCTCTCGATCTGCTGGGTTTTCAGTAACCTAGAGATATTTTCGGCGAAGATTCGTGCAAAATCTTTGTCGAGTGGCTCGCCCCATCGCCTTTCAGCGGAAAGATCCAATTGATTAGCGGATGTACGCGTCACTACTTCCGGGCGCTTCAGATAGTCCGGAAACTCAATAGGACCAATTCCGATCGTTAGGTTCGAGGTTCCTTTTGTGCCAATGGGCGCTGCTGTTGATGTTTCGCCGTCGGTGAGCGGCGATAATACGAAATACTTCGAATGATCCGGCTGCGGAGCCAGCGGTGAACAACCCGTACTCAACGAACAGATGAACAATGCGGTTAGTGCCGCCCTCACTTCAGTGGTTCTCATCGGTCCTTTTCAGGCACGTATTTGCCGCGTACCAGTGCCGCTGGGTTTCTCTGCAAGTAGTCGGTTAGATTTTCAATCGAACGGCTGGTATCCGTAAGTTGATCGAGCGCAATGTTCAGGTTCACCGACAGTGGCGAGTCTGGATCAAGGTTAGACTTCACCTCGAGTAGTGCTTCACGGGTGTCTTTCATTGTCGCATTGGCTTCCTCGGAGCTCTTTTTGAGACTCACCACCAATGGAGCTATTTGCTGATTGGCGCTTTCTAGAGCGGTGCGGAGAGAGGTTACGGTACGGTTCAGATTCGGCACAGCCTCTTTCAGTGAGGCAAGGGTCGCCTTCAAATCCGACGAACCGGTAAGTTGGTTCAACGAATTAGCCGCATGAGTTATTGAAGCGACCATATTGTTGAGGTCGATGCGGTCGAGCTTGGCCAACGCATCAGTTGCTTGTTTTTGAAGTTGTTCAAGATCGGTCGGAACCGTGGGAATCTCACGCAAACTCCCTTTGCCCGGTACTAATGACAAGGTGAGTGGTGCATTTGGCCGAAGATCGAGATCGATGAAGAGAAGACCTGTGAGGAGACTCTCAGTGTCGAGCTGAGCCTTCAATCCTCTTGCCACTATCTCTTCAAAGCCTGGCTGCGATAAACCCTGTCCCGTCGCACCCCGAGTCATGAGCATGTCACGGTCTATGCCAATGATCACCGGAATCCGCATGTCCTTGATCCCAGGTTTGAGTTGACCTTCGGACGGGTTCAGCACGAGCTTAATCTCTTCGACCGCTCCAATTTGAACGCCCTTGAACTTGACCGGTGCACCGACCCTGAGTCCATTTACATTGCCCTGGAACATGCACACGAATCTGATCGGTTTCTTGAAGAGGCTCCCGGAACCGACCACAACAACTGCGGCGATTACAAGGGCAAATGCGCCCACAACGAAGATTCCGATCGCGGTCCGGCTGATACGCTTACTCATGATGGCCTAGCTCTTCGCTTCCTTCTCTGCCCCGAGTGAGGAACTTGCGCACTCGCGGATCGCGAGAATTGGCCAGGAGATCCTTGGGATCGCCGCTAGCGATCTGTGTGCGGGAATCGGCGTCCAGAAAAACGCAGTTGTTGCCAATTGCGAAAATGCTGGCCAGCTCGTGGGTGACGACCACGACCGTCGCACCGAGGCTATCGCGCAGTTGGAGTATTAAGTCATCCAGAAGGCTCGAACTGATAGGATCAAGACCAGCGGACGGTTCATCAAAGAAGAGAATCTCCGGATCCAGTGCCATAGCGCGGGCAAGTCCGGCGCGCTTTTGCATTCCGCCGCTGATCTCGCTCGGGAAGAAGTCCTCAAATCCACTGAGACCTACCAAAGCCAGCTTCAGAGCTGCTATCTCGCGAATCTGCGAGGGAGTTAGATCGGTAAATTCGCCGAGCGGCAAGCCGACATTTTGAGCGAGGGTCATTGAACTCCAGAGTGCGCCACTCTGATATAGGATTCCGAACCTGCGCAGCATATTCTCGCGTGTTTGCGGATCGGCTCGAGTGAAGTTAACTTCGCCATAAATAATTTCACCCGTTGCGGGTTCCTTGAGACCAATCAGGTGGCGAAGTAGGGTGCTTTTGCCGCATCCGCTGCCGCCCATGATGATAAAAACGTCGCCGTGGCGGACGGTGAAATTAATATCGCGCATCAGAACAAAGCTACCGTACGCCATAGTCAGGTTTCTGACGATGATATGCGCTGCGCCGGCCTCAGACCTGGTTGTTGGTACGGTCGCGTCTATGGCGGCTCGATTGCTCATATACCAATGATGTTAAAAACTACGGCAAAAAGCCCGCAGGCAATGACCCCCATGACGATCGACATAACAACTGCTTGTGTGGCCGCATCTCCTACAGCGGAAGAACTATTACCACACTGAAAGCCGCGAATGCATCCAGCAATGGCAATCAAGAAACCGTAGAAGGTAGCTTTGAAGAGGCCGCCAAACAAATTGGTAAGTGTAAGAGTCGAGATCGTCTCCTGCAGGTAGCTCCTGACCGTCAAACCCAACATCGTGACTCCAACGAACAATCCACCAAGTATGCCCAGCAGGTCGGCATACAGACAAAGCAGTGGCATCATCAAGACGAGCGCGAGAACACGAGGCAACACCAAAAATTCCATCGGCGAGACGCCCATAGTCGTGAATGCATCGATCTCCTGGGTGACCTTCATAGTGCCGAGCTTGGCGGCAAAGGCCGCACCCGTGCGGCCCGACATTATGATGGCAGTCATGATAGCGCCCATTTCGCGAGTCATTCCGATGCAGACCAGGTCGGCGACATAGATCGACGCTCCGAATTGCGACAATTGAACGGCGCCCATGAACGCAAGGATCAGGCCGACGAGAAAGGAGATTAGAGTGATGATAGCGACAGCATTAGCTCCGCACTCCTGAATGATTTCAAGCAGATCGATGCGGCGATATCGCGCCGTTCCGCGCAGGAATTTCCCGAAGGCGACGGTCAATTCGCCCAGAAAACCCATGAAGTCGCCGACCGAGAGTCCATACGCGACGGTTAAGTCGCCGACGCGTTCGAAGAACCGCGCTGTGACGGCAGCGCTGCGCGTTCCTTTCTTTTCCGGCACTGCTTCCGACAATTCGAGCAGCCGTCGTAGTCCGTCGGGCAGACCGCGCCGATCCTGGTCTATATTGCGGGCGCGGCACGCTTGACTCGTCTGAACCAGGAATGAGAGCAGACCACTATCCCATTGAGTCAATCCGGACGTATCGAACGAGACGCTTTTCAGGTTCGGTGACGATTCGATCTCTCTGCGAACTCCTGCCGCAGTCGGAACGTCGCGCGTGAGGTGCCACGGACCAGCCAATTTGATGAGTAACGCCGACTCGCTTACGCGAGCTACGGCGAAGGTACCCTGCACGTCGGCTGAAACCGCTTGTTCCATTCACTTGTGCCGCGAGGCTGCTTCGTCCATCAAAAAGATTCTGCAGAAGCACCTCATCGATGAGCGAACCGCCGATCACCACCCTTGGCGGACGTAGTAATTGGCCACTTCTTGAACAATTTGCTGAGTTGTTTTGTCAACCAGGTAGCCTGTGGAGGATGTATAAGATTTGACGCCGCCCGCGGCAACATTTACGCCCAGCGACGCTGCCGCGGCAGCACCGCCTGCAACAGCTCCAGGTGGACCGGTAATGCCGGCGCCCGGCATGTAGCCGCTGTCGGCGCTCGTAGCGAAGTCGGAGATCTGTGTTGTGCCCTGATCGGTCTTCTGAAGGATCTGGATTACCGTGTCGACCTTTGACTGACCAGCGCCGAGACCTATGACCATTCGGCGCAGCCGATTCCCTTCACTGATATCGGTGAACTGTCCCTCGAGTATCAACACATTACTGCCGGTGGGAGCGACGCCACGCTGCAGGCAAGTGGATTCAATGCCTTGTTGCGTCAGATCGGCGGCGACCTGTACGCAGATGGTCTGCGCCGACTCATGGGCAATGCGAAGCTGTTCTGCGCTCTCGTTTTCGTCGGTCATGTTCCGGTAGCCTACTTGAAAGATACTTGAGTTCAGCGACACGTCAGCCGCATCCGCCGCAAATGGATAAACAAACACATGGCTGGGTCGCGCATTCACTATTGGTGTCCCTGAGATAGTCTGAGTGACTTGGGCGCCTGAACATCCAATTATAGTGAAGCTTAAAGCCAAACACGTTCTACCGGCGAATTTGAACGTCATATTGCGATGCTCTCACCTATCGGCCGACGATGATTAGAACTACAATCCTCCAGACAGATCTCGAAATCTTCTCTTTGACCAGGCCATCGATTCCGCTCTTCGAAATGGAGTTCGGATACCACTCGTTAACTTAACTAAGCTCAGAGGTGATAGCGGTGACCAATTGATTGCTCTTCAATCCGACCGGGATCGCTAACGAAGTCATCGCTTTCTCTTCCGTTGTCACCGGCGACGCGAGGAGAATGTCGCTACTCGCCACTCGAGATCGCGAGTTTAGAGGCCTTGAGCTCAAAGCGCCGTCAGTTGCGCACTCTTTGCACCGGTCGTTTCTATTGATTCTGCGTCGTCGTTTGAGTGCCAGATTTCAATTGGTTCAGCCGCTGTGGAATTTTTTCCGACCAATAATCCATGGCGTTTTGGGCATCGCCCCACTGGAAAGATGCAGCACCTTTCAGCCCCATCCCACCCGCTCGTTGGTCGACCGCTTCGGCCAACAAATCGCCACTTACAGAATCGGTGGCTTTCATTTCAGCCTGTGCGGACCCTACGAACGCATAGCTGTCGGTTGCAAGAGATTGGGCAAGATTCAGTACGCGAGCTTGTGGGACTACAACCGAAATTGTACGCAAGCCCGGCGTAGCCGTGGTAGCGTCCATCAACGCGACTTGAAGTCGGATTACCCCAGGGCCCGGCTGATCTGCCAGCGTGAAGCCCTGTTTTTGTATGTTGGTCGTCAGTGCATTGTAGAAATACTCAGTCAGTACCTGCTGGTCGGCGGTTGAGACCTTTGAATCTGCCGCGGCCCAAAATTGAACAGGATCCAGCAGGATCTTGTTGTAGTTGGCCCATTGTGCATTCGGATTCACCCAAACCAGGGCCGCGCCGCCACTTGGCCCCGGCGCCATTTTGGAGGCGTCTGGACCGAGAAAGCCAGTTACTGAGGCCGGCAATAGGCCTCCCGACTCGACTGCCTTCGCCGCTTCAGGTTGGCTCTCAACCGTTGTAGAACATCCTGCAGCCAGCAGAGCTACGAGAATTCCAAATGCAGCCCCGAGGCGCATCGCGTTTACGCATTGAGACTCTATCTTCATTTTTCAAGTCCAAGGGCGATTTTCTCTTTAGGTTTGACGTACTTTACTCTCGCAGATCGCGGAACCGCGTAAATCAGACCTTGGTCCGATATCCACGCGCTTTCGCTGAGGTTTCTGCGCAGCGATTTTCGCACGACAGAAGTCGATCACGTCGAGAAAATGAAACGAATTGCAGTTGAGGGAAAGGCATTCACAGTCAGTTTGACGCAAGACAAGTGCCTAGGGTCGGACTGCTACGATATACAACAGCTGACCGATGTTCAATCGCGACTGATTAGAGTTCCGATTTTGCGCAGCTGCTAACCCAGCAATCCCACCTCTAGGACACCGCCTAGATAGTGCGAGCGTCGCTCGAAATAGTGCAACGCCTGATCAAATCAACAGAACGTCGCGATACTCTTGGAAATCTGTCATCGAAACGAGTCAACTAGTCTTCGACATCCTCGTCCCATGTGTCATCAGGATCAAACGAAGAGATCGAGCGAGCGATCTTCTCGCTGTCGGGCCCCAAGTCCTTTTGGACTATTATGCCATCGCTATCAACCATAAAGGTCATGATGCCGGAAGAACCGTAGTCGGCAGGATACGCCAGAAACGCGAAGCCGCCGCTCATTTTTCCATCGACGACGTAGTCAATCGCGCCGCCTGGAGCATTTTTGCCCTGTTCGGTCAAGACTTTGTAGTAATAGCCGTGAAACGGTACAGGATTACCTTTCGGATCCGGCTCGTATCCTTCATTTGAAGCTTGAGCGAAGCGAGGCCCCATTGGGCTTTCCGGCTCACCTGCCGCGGTGGGCCAAAATAAGCCATTTCTCTTACCACTATCACTCACGATTTTTTGCGCATATACGGGAGTATTAGAGTTACCGTGATGCTCGCCCGAATACTGGTGTTGGGCAGCAATAAGGTCCTCGAGCACGTCGATCGTGAACAACTCGTTGGCTCCAATGCGCCGAAACAGCAACTCTTCTTTTCCGGCAGGCGTATCAAAGATCCATCCACCGGCGCTCTTTACGAGAGGGATCGGGACGGGCCAGTTGTCGGCGCCGATATAGAGAAGAACTCTTCCCTTATCGTCGAGGGCGAGGCGACGCATCTGTCCAAACCGGCGGACAAAATCCTCGCGTGCTTTGTTGTCGGCAACTGGGTCGCCGGACGAGAGCACTTCGTCAGCCTCCGGCCCCAATATAGACTTGAGCGCTTTCATATCGTCATTCTTGGCAGCTTCGACGAGCGCCTTGACGGCCGCGCTCGGCGTGCTGAAGGCCTGTTGCTGATTTTCTTGAGCTCTGCCGACCAGGGGAGAAACAATCAAAAGCGTAGCACCGATGGCAGCGCTGATTCCTTTGGTCAACAAGGGTCGATTCACTCGCGCGCGAGCGAACAAAAGACTCTCCGAACTCGAGACCGTTGAAAGGCCATTCATCTTTTTTATTGGCCCGGATTTGCTGGGGGATCTCATCGGTACCGCTCCTCCTAACGGTTGCGTCCGCCCCCACCACCGCGACGCCCTCCGCCGCCACGACGGCCGCCACCGCCACCTCGGCCACCGCCGAACCCGCCGCCTCCCCCTCCGCCCGCCAGGCTCGCCCGTCCGCGACGGCTCGAGGCTTGCGCCCTTCCGCCGGGTTGGTAACCGCCGAATGCGCCACTACGCCCTCCAATTGAAGCCGGGCCTCCACCGAAGCCTCGCGCGGCGTTGTCTGCACGCGCTGAGGCCAGGCCAGGCTGCGATTGTCGCCTCGACGAAGCGGCGCCACGACCAGCCCCAGGTCCGTTCAGCGCAAGACCTCCAGTTCCCGGCCCACCTCCTGCGCTCGCGTTCCCCGGAAATTTGGGCATCGCTGTTTTCGACAAATCCTGACGATACGGCCTGGCCGTTCTGGCATCGTAGGGACGGGTCGACGGCAAGAGAGCGTTTCGGTTCGCGCCGATTCCCCTGACACCGCCCGGCCGTCCTACGCCTCCAATCCCTCCAACTCCACCCGGTCCCCCTACGCCTCCAGCCCCCCCGACTCCTCCTGGACCTCCCACTCCACCAACTCCTCCAGGTCTGACCGGTCTCCCGACGCCACCGACTCCTCCCGGTCTACCTCGACCGGGATATTTGCTCGGTAAGTCGTTGCCGTTACTAACGTACACATTGTTGTTATAAGTGACGGAACCGCCGTGACCTTCTTCCCAATCACAATCCCAGTCATCGTCGCCTTCATTTATTAGAGCACCCAGCAATATTCCCGCGCCGAATGTCATCACACCGGTCATCAGCATTTCCTCTCCGGTGTATCCGGTAGGTGCCTGGACAGGTGCGCCGTAGGCCGTCGTTGGGTTGTACTGCGGTACGTAAACGGTATTCGGCTGCGCGGGTTGAACGATAACGGTTTGTTGAACTGCGCCTTCGGCTCCGCCCGCGGGTTGCGCGGCCGGTTTTACTTCCACCTTTTGATGTTCGTTTGACTTGAGAGTGCCTGCATCAACCGCGCGGTTACGCATCACCTGAACGGCTTTCATAACATCGTCGGGTTGATTGTAATACGCCTCTCCCAATGTCGATGTCCAAGCCAAGCTGTCATTCATCGTTTTGAGAACTTGCGGAAATTGAGTTAGCGATTTGATGCTCGGATCCCACGGCTTGACATTCACCTGAGCGGCTAACGCATCTCCCTTTAGGTTGGGATTCTCGGAGACCCATTGCGCGGCTTCCGCTACCTGAGCTGGATAGGTCGAACCAGCCAGGATCAGTGCGACGAGGCGATCCGGATAGAGCGCGAACGGTGAGACTAGCTCCTGAAGTTGCTCGGGAGTCGCCGCACCAGGGGCAGGGCCCGGCGTCATCTCGGTGAGATCCGCAGCCGGCGCAGCTCCCGAACCCGGAACCGACAGCGAGGATTCGCCGCTCGAAACTCCCTGCGAAAGTGGCGAACCAATGAGTGCAAGCGCCATCGCAAAGACAAGGTGGCGGATCAGGTTCTTTTTCGATCTCGAATTGAGCACGACGTCTATATCACCTTGAAGCCAGCGCGATTGTGTCGATGGAAAACTCCGCACCTTAACTTCTTGCAGCAACCAGCCATTCGTTTCCGCCCTACAATCTATCTCCGCAGGTTCCGTTCGGTCTGAGCGCTGTTACCAAGACTCGCAGTTCTAGACCGATTTCTAGTTGACGATGTTCTCCGACAATTTCATATCGGACGAAGGTCTGATTTAGCGAAGCCAGCGAATATGGAGAAGTAAGCTTGTGTTTGAGTCGGTAACGAAGCTGCACTAACCCTATGAGAAAACTTGCGAGCGTCTTCGTGCCATTTTTCCTGCGCTCGAAGCGATCTTTCTCTAGACGAAGTTGCCAGCGATAAGTGTCACGGTGCGGTGCGTTGAGATGCCGCACGACCCAAGCACTGTCATCGTCCGCATTCGAGGCGACGGGACGCTTCATCGGGCAAAACACTGCGATACCCCTCGCGAACTCCTCGTGGAACGGAGCGCCCGACGACCGAACGTATAGGATCAGTTCTGTACGAGTTTATTTGGACAATGCAGTGTGAGATGGAGCATGGTAGGACGCCTCACACGATGATCTGTCGGCAACCAGTCGGCTGTCCGACTTGACCCGCGATGAACTCTCGACGGCCATGCGGGTGGTACCCGGTTCTGGTTTTTTTGAGTGCTTCCGCGAGGGCGGCGAGACGAGTTGGCAGGCCTAGGGGCCGAAAGGGTAGACAATCGAAGATGAGACTTCATCATGCAGCCGCGTTCGTGCTTCTAGGCTGGTATCTGATGATTCCACCTATTGTTCCCTCGCCGGGTCAATCGTTGGCCAACAGGGAGGTGATGAAAAGAAGAAGCTGGTTCCCAGATTCGAACGCTCCGCTGGGGCGCTGGTCTATCAGCGGTTCGTACGACAATTCGGCAAATTGCGAAAACTTGAAGCAGCAACTGATTTCGGCTGGCGACGAGTGCGCTTCGCCATATACTTGGGCCCGGGCCTTCTGCGCAGCCGCAACCAAAGCGAAGTGCATCGCATCCGACGATCCGCGCCTCAAGGAAAGGTGATAGCGACACCAACTGGATGGGACCTGCAACTTGAGCCGACACAGCGCGAGCCGTCATATTTGCCCCGACGTACTAAAAGGCAAAATTGTTGGCGGCTGTTCTGTCGGACCGACTGAATTATTACGCTCGAATTTTCGTACCCCATTCTGGTGTAAATCAGTAGCTATCTCTACTTGTCACTAACAATTGAAGGCGATCGCCCAAAGTGCAGAAGACCCTTCGCACAGAACTTTTTGGTGGATGCATCCCTCGGAATCAGACGTTAGACACTTTGATTCTGATCGGGCGGATTGGTCTATGGCAGGGCTAACTCGACAGCAGGCGCCCCACAAGAATTCTGGGCCGCCTGCTCTTTGGCGTATTTCAGAACGATAGCAGTCCGGCCGGAACTTCCTCTGGAAAGAAGGGAGCCGCGGCTCCTCGATCGAGGCTGCCTGGGCTCGTACCGCCGGCGGGGTGCCGAGAAACTGAACGCGGCTCGCGACGAACGCAGACCATCTTGGTGTCTCTAGAAGCGACTAACCTCTCGGGAGCATCTACAATCTGTAATTCGGTCTTGCCATCTAGTTGTAGCGGGCACAATCTCAGGGCGGACCTCGCGCACGAGAGCCGCGTAACGACCAGTCAACGGCTGGCAAAACGGATGGGAGATACGATGAGCCGAGGAATTTCGGGAGGAGCGACCAGCAGCGGCATTTTTGCGGCCGCGCTGGTCGGGACAATGGTGATGCTTGCGGCTGCAGTCGCTGGGGCGGCGACCACCATCATGGTCAAATCAACGGCCGATACCTCGACGACAGCGTGCGTCCTTCGCGACGCAATCAGCGTCGCCAATGCGGGGGGAGGCACGGTCCACGGTTGCACAGCTAACAAGGACACGGCCTTCACTATCGATTTTCAATCGGGTGTTAGAGGCACTATCACGCTCGGCAGTCCCCTGCCGACAATAATTGGTAACATCACCATCAATGGCCCCGCCACCTCGCCGGGCATCATCATCTCCGGCAACAAAAGAGCACAGGGTGTTCGTAGTCGGGACTTTTGACACGTCGCCCACGCTGAATCTCAACAACCTTACCAACGCTCACGGCCGAGCGATCGACTTCAATGGCGGCGGTGCCATCTATATCTCCTATTTGACGAGCTCTATTGTCCTGAGGGTGAGTGTCACTAACTGTACCTTCTTGGACAACACCTTCTTGGACACCTCCGAACCTGGTTATGGCGGCGCGATTGCTGACAACTTCCATCCCCTGGAGGTGACCAACTCGACCTTTTCCGGCAACCGCGCTCTACGTGGTGGCGCAATTGACGTCTACAGGGGAACCTTGAACGTGACGAACAGCACGTTCTCCGGTAACAGCGCTGACCTACGAGGCGGCGCCATCAACACCGATTCCGGCTCCGCTAACCTTAAGGGCACGATTCTGGCGGCGAACCACGGCGGCAATTGCGGCGAATTTTTAGCATTGGCCGACAAGGGTTACAACATAAGCGACGACAATTCCTGCAACTTTACCGCGACCGGATCGGCAAATGACGTTCACCCGATGCTCGGAGCACTCGGCAACGACGGCGGCCCTTCCATGACCTTCGCGCTTGAGTCCGGCAGCTCGGCCATCAATGCCATCCCGCATACCGACTGCACCTATCTTGCGGGACCAAAGCCCTGCCCGACTTCAGGGTCAATACCTAACCAGCTTGTGTGCGACCAGCGTGGCTTTATTCGCCCGGCCCTCGGTCAGACCAACTGCGACATCGGAGCGGTTGAGTGCGTGGCGGCACCGAAGCTCGGCGTGCAGAGACAATAGCGGACTGAATGTGACACGCCCTACGCACACAATCTGTAGTGTACGGGCGCTGCGCCGATATGCGCGAAGGGGGCTACTCCAGAGCGACCAACCTTGTGTCCCTCCGCCGCCCCTTGGCACGCTGATCGCGACTTTGGCTTTCGACGCAACCAAGTGCCCGTGGTGGGCTGACCTGATACTCAGCGATGGGCGGGCCGTGCAATACCGGCCGGCCGGCGCGATCTTCAAAGTGAAACGGGCCAGCGATTCGCATCGCCAGCCCGCACGGCAACCGAGGAAAGGGGGGCAAACCCCGGCCAGCGGCCTCTTCTATCGCGTCGTCTCGAGGCGACGCAAAGGAGTCTCTTTGCGGCGGTAGACGGTCGCATTGCCTCGCGGTCGAATCGTGGCTCTGGCGGCGTTTGAAGGCCAACCATCAGCATTCCCGATCTGGTCCGTCGCTCCGAAGTTCTATTGCGGCGCTCGACTCGATTTCACACCCTCTACGCGAGCCCAAGATTTGACCACCACTTTGACCACCAAGCGGGCGGACAACGGCGGTCGATAACCGTTTGTGCGGACTCGATAATCTACGGATTGGCTTGCTGCGAAAGCAGGCGGACGGGTTTCTTTCTACCTCTCACGTCGGGAACGCGGGTTCGACTCCCGCTGGGGTCACCAACAAAATCAATCACTTAGACGCTATAAGCTTTTCGGCAGTACCCTCCGGCGCCAAACAGGTGCCATCTCGAGGGACTTCCGAACCAAGATTCGATTTACGAGCTCACGGAGAGAGGCGTCGGACAGGTGGGAGTAGCGCATGGTCATGCGGGCATCCTTATGGCCAAGCAGGACTTGCAGGCCACGGCTCGCGACTCCCGCCATTGCCTGATAGCTCGCGAACGTATGCCGGAGATCGTGCAACTTCGCGTTTTCAAGGCCAGCCCGTTTGACGGCGCGCACGAAAAGCATCGTGGTTTGATTCGGGCCAAGCGGGAACATCCGGCCATCCAATCGCGTGGGCAGCCCCTTAAGTGCCTCGAATGCGGCGTGGTTCAGGTAGACGTGGCGACCCGCCCCGTTCTTGGCGTCGGCAAGTGTGGCTACCCGGTTCTCGAAATCAATGGTGCGGCGCGTCAGGGAAAGAATCTCATTGCGGCGCATTCCGGGTGTTCATGGCCAGAATCGCGAAGGGCCTCAAGTATGGAGATTCCGACTCCGCGCACGCGCTCAACAGGCGGTCGATTTCATCCGGGGACAAGAAGCTAGTGCGCCCCGGAGATTCCTTGAACATCTTCACAACGGCCAGCCGCTTATTGGCCAGGTACTCCCATTCGACCGCGCGCGGCCATCATGTGCTCGAGCACCGTTAGTTCGCGGTTGATAGTCGCTGGATTCGCGCCGGGGAGCTTCCGAGTGCCATCGCAATGAATGCACGGCGACAACTGCTCACATCGGTCGCAAGGTTTTCCGGTAAGGCGATGCCTGACGTATGCCTCTGCATCGGCAGGCGTTATCGATCGCAGCTTACCAGGGAATGCTGGCTTGAGATCCTTCACCACAATACCGAACCATCGCTCTTGGCTTCGCGGCTTTAGGGTTGGAGCAACGCCATTACATTGGTCGCGTCGATATCAGGCAGGGTGACGAAGTGTATGCTTAATCAACGCGGCTTCGTCGCCGCGCTACAAAAAACGGACCCGATTGATCTCCGTCGTGTTTGGCCGAATCGAACCTCGCGAGGCGGCAAACCAAGCAGCAAGAGATCTGAAAAAATACCTAGCGGATCTGAGAACTAGAATTGATCAGGCTGTCAGAGGGGCAGGTGAGCGGGGACCCGCTAATCAGGTAGCGGCATAAGCGCTCAGGGGCGACGGACACGACAATGTGATCGAGCGGATGAAGTGTGTGACGATAAAATCGTTCAATACCGCGCTCCTGCAGCGGTGGCAGGTTGCGGTCGGATGGTCTATAACTCTCCCTCACATGTCTAGCTTTAAAATGCACGCTAGTAACTCTCTCCCCTTGATTGATGCCAAAGGGCGTTCAGTTTGAGAGAGTCCCTCATGACATTCTCACCGACATTCAGGCCCGAGAGGATCCGTGCGTAGCCTTGGTCATTCCATGAACTGATTTGCACTTTTCGCCTTTCGAACTGATGGGAGCCCGTCTTTACGAAGGCGTAGTACGCGTCGTCATCGAACACCACGGCTTCCTCGGGCACAACGAGCGCACTGCCCGGGCGGGTCACGATCCTCACCCGCGCCAGCATTTGCGGCTTCAGCATTTCGTCCGGATTTTCGACTTCGCAGCGAAGCGACAAGACGTGCGCGTTGCGATCTACCGCCGGACTGATTTTGTCGACTACGCCTTTGAAGACCTCGTCTGGGTATGACACGGTAACTGCTTCCAGCCTCTGACCGACGCGGACGCGTGAACAGTCCACTTCATAAAGGTCAGCGGTAATCCAAACGCGTTGGAGCGTCGCCAGCGCAAAGAGCTGGTCACCCGGATTAACCTGTGCACCGCGAAGCGCCAGCTTGGTCACAACGATTCCGCTGATCGGCGCGCGCATCCATTGCGACGGTGTAGCCTCCCTGATGTTCGCTATGTCGTCGGACCTAAGACCCAGCAGCTCCAACTTGCGAATCGCCGCCGCCTTCAAGTCGCCGGATGAGTTTGAAATCTCGTGAGTCAATCCATAGGCGTCGTCAACCGCTCCGCGCGCCGAGGCTCGTTTCGTTCCTGAGGCCGCTTGCAGGTACTCGGCCTCCGCGGTCATGAAATCGGGACTATACAGCGAAAGGATGTTTTCGCCCCGATGCACCGTGTCCCATTGAGAGACCCGGATATCTTCGAGCCTGCCGCTGACGCGCGAGACGATCGTGGACACCAGGCGATCGTCGAAGTTGACTTGACCGGTAGTCTCCAGCTCTCCTGGTAAAGCAATTTCGCTGACCCTAGTCTCTGTTAGAGCAGAAGCGACGGATGTTGAAAGCGTTAGACACTCTTGGCCATGAATTAGCGTTATCCGAGACGGTTCTGTCTGCCGCACCATCTGTGTGACGCTGACGGGAGAATCGAATGATTTTGGGTACCACACCGCGACCATGAATGCCGCAGCGAGGATAGTAACCAAGACCATATTGCGCTTCACTTTGGAGCAGCAGTCCTCCAGCTACTCCGCGCGCAGCTATGCGGTTAAACCTCGATTAGCGCTCGCGTAGCAGCGCGAAGCCAAACAATGCAGCA
>JASHQJ010000283.1 GCA_030037595.1 Candidatus Binataceae bacterium | reverse complement strand
CGCCGATCCGGCCGCGCTGCCGTATGCTTACAAAGCCGTCGCGGAAATTCTCGGCAAGAAACCAATTTTCGGAATCTGCCTAGGCCATCAAATTCTCGGTCTCGCGCTCGGCGGTAAAACCTACAAGCTCGACTTTGGCCATCATGGCGCGAATCATCCGGTGATGGATCTGCGCACGCAGCGCGTTGAGATCACGTCGCAAAATCATGGCTTCGCGGTCGATACAGATTCCGTCAAGGGTCGCGCCGAGCTCTCTCATCTGAATTTGAACGATCGCACCGTCGAAGGACTGCGCGGCGTCGGCGTGCCGTTTTTCTCGGTGCAGTATCATCCGGAGGCGTCTCCCGGTCCGCACGATTCGAGTTATCTGTTCCAGCGCTTTCATCGGATGGTCGAAGCGTTTCCACGCTTCGGCGCAGAGACTCTCGAGCGAATCGTTGCTGATGAAGCGCGGGAGGCGCGCTAGCCGGAGCGCCAATGTCGCGAGTGATAACATCGGAAGGTTAGAGTGCCGCTTCGCAAAGATCTCAAATCAGTTCTGTTGATCGGCTCGGGTCCGATCGTGATCGGGCAGGCCTGCGAGTTCGACTACTCGGGCACGCAGGCCCTGAAGGCGCTGCGCGAGGAAGGCCTGCGCCTCATCCTCATCAATTCGAACCCGGCAACGATCATGACCGACCCCGAGCTCGCGGATCGCACCTACGTCGAGCCAATGACGGTCGAAGCTCTCACGCGCATCATCGAGCGCGAGCGTCCCGACGCGCTGCTACCGACGGTCGGCGGCCAGACGGCGCTCAACCTCGCGATCGAACTGGCAGAACGTGGCATCCTCGATCGCTTCAACTGCCAACTGATCGGCGCGAAGCTGCCGGCGATCAAGAAAGCGGAGGATCGCGACCTCTTCAAGCAGGCCATGATCAATATCGGGCTCGAAGTGCCGCGCTCCGCGATCGCGCACTCACCCGACGACGCGGAGCGCGTGCGCCGCGATATCGGACTTCCGTTGATCATCCGCCCTTCGCGCACCCTCGGCGGCACGGGAGGCTCGATCGCTCGCGACCTCGACGATTATCGCGCAAAGGTCGCTTACGGACTCGACCAGTCGCCGAGCCACGAGGTGCTGATCGAGCAGTCGGTCGAAGGATGGAAGGAATTCGAGCTCGAGGTAATGCGCGACATGGCTGACAACGTCGTGATCATCTGCTCGATCGAGAACCTCGATCCGATGGGTGTGCATACTGGCGACTCGATCACGGTGGCACCGGCGCAGACCCTGACCGACAAGGAATACCAATTGATGCGCGATGCGGCGTTGCGGATCATCCGCGAGATCGGCGTGGACACGGGCGGCTCGAATATCCAGTTCGCCATCGATCCGAAGACCGGCCGCATGGTGGTGATCGAGATGAATCCGCGCGTGTCGCGAAGCTCCGCACTCGCTTCGAAAGCGACGGGCTTTCCGATCGCGAAGATCGCGGCGCGGCTCGCGGTCGGCTACCGGCTCGACGAAATCGCCAACGACATCACGAAGAAGACCCCCGCATGTTTCGAGCCGACGATCGATTACGTCGTGACCAAGATACCGCGCTTTACCTTCGAGAAGTTTCGTGCCGCCGCGGACGAGCTGGGTCCGCAGATGAAGTCTGTCGGCGAGGCGATGGCCATCGGCCGCACGTTCAAGGAGTCGCTGCAGAAAGCACTGCGTTCGCTCGAGCTTGGATCGTTCGGCTTCGAGCCATCACCGCAATCTGAATCCCGCGATGACACCATGGCCGAGCTTCGAAAGCGCGTGGCGAAGCCGAGTAGCCATCGCCTGTATCACGTGGCGGACGCTCTCAGAGCGGATCTTACGCGCGAGGAGATTCACGATCTCAGCAAGATCGATCCCTGGTTCATCGACGCGATCGCCGACGTCGTCGCGACCGAGCGCCGCGTCGCTACTGAACCGCTCACGGCAGAGTTCTATCGCGAGTTCAAGCCGATGGGATTTTCCGATCGCCGCATCGCGGAACTTCGCGGAACCAAAGAAGCTGAGGTTGCCAAGACGCGCCGCGAGCATGGCGTCGCGCCGGTGTTCAAAGCAGTCGATACCTGCGGCGCCGAGTTCCAGGCCTTCACTCCGTATCTCTATTCGACCTACGAGGGCGAGGACGAAGCGCCTCCCAGCGCGCGGAAGAAGATCGTGATCCTCGGTGGCGGGCCGAATCGGATCGGGCAGGGGATCGAATTCGATTATTGCTGCGTGCACGCGAGTCTCGCCCTGAAAGAGGCCGGCTTCGAGACCATCATGATCAACTGCAATCCGGAGACGGTCTCGACTGACTACGACATTTCGGACCGCTTGTATTTCGAGCCGCTTACCTTCGAGGATGTGATGGCGATTGCGGAACGCGAGAAGCCGCTCGGCGTGATTGTCCAGTTCGGCGGGCAGACGCCGCTTAAGCTCGCAATGCCGCTCGCGAACGCTGGAGTAAAGATCCTAGGCACCAGTCCAGACGCCATAGATCGCGCCGAAGATCGCGAACGCTTCAACGCCGTGGTCGAGAAGCTTGGGCTGAAGCAGCCGCGTGGCATCCTCGCGCGCGGCCTTGACGAAGCGACGCGCGGCGCTGCCGCAGTCGGCTATCCGGTATTGATAAGGCCGTCATATGTCCTCGGCGGGCGCGCGATGGAAGTAATTCCCGAAGAAGCTTCGCTGCGCCGATACGTCACGCAGGCTCTGCAAGCCTCCGAGCAGCATCCGTTGCTCATCGACCGCTACCTGCAAGGCGCGACCGAGGTGGATGTTGATGCGATTTCCGACGGCGACACTGTAGTAATCGGCGGGATCATGGAGCACGTCGAGCACGCTGGAATCCATTCCGGCGACAGCGCCTGCGCTCTTCCGCCCAACACGCTGAGTCGCGAGCTGCAGAACGAGTTGATGCGCCAGACGCGGATGCTCGCACGCGAACTTGGCGTCGTCGGCCTGATCAACGTGCAGTACGCGATTTACCAAGGCGAGGTGTACATTCTCGAAGTAAATCCTCGCGCCTCGCGCACGATTCCATTCGTCAGCAAAGCGATTGGCGTGCCGCTCGCGAAGCTTGCGTCGCTAGTGATGGCCGGCAAGAAACTCGGCGAGCTCGGCTTTACGACGGAGCGCGTGCCGAGGCACGTCGCGGTCAAGGAATCAGTTTTTCCTTTTGGGCGATTTCCCGGAGTCGATACGATTCTCGGACCCGAAATGAAATCGACCGGCGAGGTGATGGGAATCGATTCGTCGTTCGCGATGGCCTTCGCGAAGGCTGAGATCGCGGCCTCGTCGCACCTGCCGGCGCGCGGGCTCGTATTCATCAGCGTTCGCGACGAGGACAAGCCGAAGCTGGAGCCAATCGCGCGCGGCCTGAACGAGCTGGGGTTCGACTTGATCGCGACCGGCGGCACTGCAGATTACATTTCCAAGCTGGGCATCACCTGCGCCCGCGTGAACAAGGTGCTCCAGGGCAGCCCGCACATCGTTGACGTGATGGGGGAGAGGAAGATTGCGATGGTTATCAACACGCCCGATTCGACCGGCACGGCGGATTCGTTCTCGATTCGACGCACCGCGCTCGAGATGCGAATTCCTTTTTTCACCACGATGTCGGGTGCGAGTGCGGGTGTGCAGGGGATCCGCGCGCTCAAGAGCCAGCCGCTCGAAGTCCGGCCGCTCCAGGACTACCACCACGCCTGAGTTGCTCCGGCCGCGGCGCGAGCACCGCGCGCAATGAGCCAGCAGCATCACTCGACGATCGCGCTTTCGCTCGATACTCCTGTTGCGAGCCTCGCGGGAATCGGCCCGAAGCGTGCGCAAGCGCTCGCGGAGCGCGGCATCTCGAGCGTCGCCGATGTGATTGCGCATCTGCCGTCGCGTTACCAGGACTGGCGTCAACGAACACCTGTTGATGATCTGAAGCCCGGCATCATCGCCGTGCTCGAGGGAGAACTCAGCAAGATCGACGAGCGTCCGATGCGTGGGCGCGGATGGCGCCGCCTCGCCACCGGATGGCTGACAGTCGATGGCCAACGAATCCGCGTTGTGTGGTTCAATCTGCCGGCCTACATGCGCGGCTACATGCCCCGTGGGCAACGCGTGCTCGTGCGCGGCCGCGTTGGCGTCGCGCAGGATGGCCGGCTCGAGCTCGCGCATCCCGATGTGATCAGCCTGGCAGAGCGCGCGCCGCGTCCCGTTCGTCCGGTCTATCGCTTGCCGACGGCCGTAGGACAACGCCTCTTCGAGAGCATCGTTGCGCGGGCGCTGCCGGACCTCGCGCAGCTCATCCCGAATTCGGTGCCGGACGAAATTCGCGGCGACGCGATGACAATAGGTGACGCGCTGTGCTATCTGCATCAGCCGCCGGACGCTGCCAATCCTGCCGCACTGCAAGCGGGCGATTCGCCGGCGCATCGCGCGCTCGCATTCGACGAGCTGTTCGCCTTCGAACTTGCGCTCGCTCTGGAGCATCGACGATCCGAGGAGCGCGCCGGTGCGGCTTTCGTCGGCGAGCCGACGCTTACAAAGAAATTTGCGGCGAAGCTCTCGTTTCCGCTCACAGGCGCACAACAACAGGCGATCAAGGAAATCGGCGCGGATCTCGAGCGGCAACAGCAGATGAATCGTCTTTTGATGGGCGATGTCGGCAGCGGTAAAACCGTGGTTGCATTCTGGGCTGCTCTCAGAGCGGTTGAAAGCGGGTACCAGGCCGCGATGATGGCGCCGACCGAGCTGCTGGCCGAGCAGCATTTCCGCTCTTTCAATCGAATGTGCGCGGGACTCGGCGTGCGCGTTACGTTGCTGATCGGGCGGATTGCGGGTTATGAGCGCGAGACTGTTTTGGAGGGACTTGCGCGCGGCGAAATCGACGTCGCCTTCGGCACGCAGGCCGTTATCCAGCAAAAGGTGCGGATCGCGCGCCTTGGGCTCGGCATCATCGACGAGCAGCATCGCTTCGGCGTCTTCGATCGCGCGAGACTGAAGGCGCTCGGCGCCACGGCAAACGTGTTGATGATGACGGCGACACCGATTCCGCGGAGCCTCGCGATGAGCCTGTTCGGAAACCTGAGTGTCTCGTTTCTCGACGAGCTGCCGCCCGGCCGCACGCCTATCGCGACCGAGCTGCGTTCCGAATCAGAAAACGCACGCCTCAACGAGGAACTCCGCGAGGAGATCGCGCGCGGCGGACGAATCTACTACGTGGTGCCGCTTATCGAGGGCGAAGATGACGAGGCGAAATCAGTCGCGAACACGGCGACCAAGCTCGCGCGCGCGATTCGCGAGGCGCGGATCGCGACTCTGCACGGCAGGATGCGCTCCGCGGACAAGGATCGTGCGCTGCGCGCGTTTCGCGATGGCGCGCTCGACCTCCTGGTTTCGACCACGGTTGTCGAGGTCGGGATTGACGTGCCCGAAGCAACTGTGATCGTGATTGCCGCCGCCGAGCGCTACGGGCTCGCGCAACTGCATCAGTTGCGAGGCCGGGTAGGGCGGGGCAGCGCGCCCGCGCGATGCATCCTGGTTGCGTCGGACGATGCCGACGAAGCGGCGCTCGCGCGGCTTGAGGTGATGCGGCGGGCGCTCACCGGGCGCGAGGTGGCCGCGGCCGACCTTGCGTTGCGCGGCCCAGGCGATCTGCTCGGCGCACGGCAGACGGGCGCGCTGCCGCTCAAGTTCGTACACCTCGTGCGCGACGCTCGGATGATCGAGAAAGCGCGCGCGCTAGCCGAGCAGTGGCTCATGCGCGATCCGTCGCTCGAATCAGCCGCGTCCGCAGGCGCGCGAATTGCGGTGCGCAAGATGCTCACGCAAGGGTTCAGTCTCGGTGACGTCGGTTGAGGGCTTACGGCGCATCGGCGTCGGCAGATTGGAGCTTTGCGGCCGCGTTGATGCCGTTGAACTTGGTGTCCTTCCAGATTTCGGGTTCGAGTGCGTTGAAATAATTGGCGCCCTCGCCGATCACGACGAGCACGTTGTTGCCGCGATAGTCGATGCGATGCACGGTCGAGTCGCCGAGCAACCGATCGAGGATTGTCTCGTAAACGACGGCGAAATGGCTCGCGTTATAAGCATCGTCGAACGTGATCATCCAGAAGACGGAGACGCTGCGGCCTTCGCGCAGGATGACCATCTGATCGCCGGCCCATTGCGCGGCCACTGTTGTGTCGGTCGAGTGGCGGCCGAGGTTGCGCTCGAGAATGACGCGCAGGAGCAGCTCGCCGTAAGTATCCTGGTCGGCCTTGGTCCAGCCGGCCATGATCTTCTGGTAGCCGCCGAGCTCGATTTTGACCGGCGCCGCGGGCCGATCGAAATAGTACGCGGGGTGAATTATCTGATGACTCGACTGCGGCGGGTTCTTGTACAATTTATCGACCCCCGCCCAGCCGCCTCGCTTGTACGCTTCGGCGACGAACCTGACACCCTCCGCGTATTGGAACACCAGCGGCGCGGCCAGGCCCTCAGGCGCGTGGCCGGACTGGGCCGCGAACATCTGTGGCAGATCCTTCAGGTGCTCGACGAGCGAGTCGGCGATACCCGTGTCCATGCGGCCCATCACGTATGCGTATCCAGCGATCGTCGCATCGCCCTCCGCCACCGACTTCAGCGCGAGCTCGCGATCGTCATCGTTCTTGTACTTGTCGAGCATCGCCTCGAGACCGAAGTTCTGATCCTGCAAAGCGTGTGTGAGCTCGTGCGCGAGCAGCATCTCGCCGATAATGTCGCGCTGAACGAGAAACTGAAGCGTACCCTCATAAAAGCCGGCGCTGTCGGCGCCCTCGACCAGCACCATCTCCTTGCCGTGCGGATCGTAGAAACCTGCGACCTGGTTCCTTAGCAGCTTGAGCGACTCGGCCTTGAGGTCGATTCCTGCAGGGTAAAGGCCGACCAGCGCGCCCGCAATTCCATCAACCTCGAATTGCTCGTCGGTGTAATCGCGTGACAGGTCCGCTTCCATCATCTGCTCGGCCTCGGCGCGCGTCTTCACCACCATCGGCACGGGCTGCTTGAACTTGAGCCCGCGCAGCTCCTGGATGCCGGCCTCGACCTTATTGGCTTTCTCGGTATTGATGCGCTCGCCGGTGACGACCGAGTAGGCGCAGGCGGCCACGCCGAACGCCAGGGCGAGCAGTGACACGTAGAGTCGAAGTCTTAAACGGTGACCGCGGCGGCGATATTTCATTCACTGACGATCACGACGGGGAATCCGAGCCGGGAGGTATTGGCCGCGCGCGCTTCAGCCTCGTGGCGCGAAGCGAATCCGCCCATGCGCACACGGTAGTATCGATGGCCGCCTGCATCAACCCGGTTAATGTTCACGTCAGGGAAGTAGGCGGCAACCCGATCGTGGATGCTGCGCGCGTTGGTCTCGCTCGAGAACGATCCAACCTGCACGAAGAATTCCGGCAGCGACCCGACCGGCCGGGAGCCTGGCAGCGTGCTGATCACGTCGATCCGAACGTTCGCGGTGCCGCTGTCGATCATTCCCAGTATCACTGCCGCCCTGTGAGAGAGATCGATCTTACGACCCTTCTTGTAAGGACCGTGATCCGTGATCGTCACTTCGACCGAGCGTCCATTTTCGAGGTTCGTAACCATTACCAGGCTGCCAGGCGGCACGACTTTGCACGCGGCGGTAAGGTCCTCCTGGTCGTAAACCTGACCGGTCGAGGTGTGACGATGGTTGAAGCCGGGGCCGTACCACGACGCGACGCCGACAATCGGGGGCATCACCCGTGGCTGAACTGACGTGAGCGTTGGCGGCGGAGCGGGAGGCGGCGGTGCGACGTATTGTTGCGTGGCACACGCCGCGAACATTGTCGAAGCGGCGAAAGTGAAGCCAGCGACAATCGGGCGGTAACGGCTCCTCCGCATCACGCTCCTCAGCCCCCATCGCAATTATAGAAGCAGCGCCAAGTGAGATGAAGGCGGCCGCGCGCACGGCAACCAGGCCACTTGTTCTATCTAACGGTTAGCAAATGCTACCCGTTGGATTGCGCGGGAGGCCGCGGGAACCTATGATCGGTGCCGATTGGGGAAGGGGAGGCGGGGCATTGTCCCATGGAGATTCAGAAGAAGAGAAGGTTCGCCGGCCACGGCATGGCCAGGTTCGGAGTGTTGTTAATCGCGATTGGATTGCTTGGCCTGGCGGGGTGTTCCTCAATGGGCGATCAGACGAATCAGAGTCTTCAGGCGAAGGGTTGCAAGATCGACGCGGCCCGAATCTGCGCTGCGGTCAAAAATCAACCCATAACTATGTCAAACACTGGTCTCCAAGCTGACCAGCGGATGGTCGAGCAGAATTCTCCTGCTACGACCGATATTACGTCCTCGATACCGATGCCAACCGGCGAGCCCGATTTGATGATTCATTGCGGCATTAACACCAAGTACCAATCCGTGACGTACGCCAACATTGCCCCCGGTCCCGCGTTCTCCGACGATGACGTGAAGTACTTGCGCGCCCGCGGTTACTGCGCCGAGTGATATTGACGGGTCGAGCTGCATCGCTGGCAGCCGCTTTCTCCCGCTTTCGTCGCCGCCGTAATTGCGGCATCGTGCAATACCCAGAGCGCGTCAAATCTACTGCCCGAGCAGGCGCGCGAAGTGCCGAACCGAGCTCAAAGCACACCAGCGGCAGCAGCTTCGCCCCCAGAGGCGCCCGCGCCGCCGCCGGCCGGGTCGGAAAGTTGGCTCGCTCGACTCAACTACTTCCGCGCGCGGCCAGCTCTCGATCCAGTTGCAGATGACTCGAAGATGTCCGCGGGCGATGTCACGCACGCCCGTTACCTCGTGAAGACTTGCTCCGCCGCCCGAATCCAGGCCTCGACATGCACCTCGAAAGCTCGAAGAAGAAGTGGTACACGCCCGAGGCCTACGCCGCCGGCCCCACCAGCGACCTGATTCCACCGAATGGCATCGAGCTGACCGGTCAGCAGGCAATGGACGTTTGGATCGAAGGCTCCTTTCATCGCTTTCCAATTCTGAATCCGGCGCTGAAGCAGGTCGGTTTTGGCGCCTACACCGAAGACAGTAAACGCGCGATCGCAATGCAAATCCGGAGGCCCACGGCGCTCGACAATCCCCTCGTGACACCATCACATCGATTCGTTTATCCACGACCAAGACGAGGCCCCGTCCGAGGATCAGGCATCGACTCGGCCGATCGAATTTCCGTCCCCGAACTCAAGCTTTCCCTTGGTAGCGTTCCCCAGCGCAGAGTGGCCAAATCCGCTTGCGGCATGTCCCGGCTATCGACTCCGACCGGGTTTCCGATCACGCTACAGTTGGGTGGCCCCGCAAAGCCCAAGGTTCAGTCCGCAACCCTCGCATCAGATGGTCGCATCGTGGAGTCCTGCGCGTTCGACGCCTCGAGTTATCGCGGCGACGACCAGACGATGACCTATGCCGGCCAGGGATCGCTGGAGAATTATGGCGCGATTGTTATCGTGCCGCGGCAGCGCCTTCATTCCGGGGCCAGCTACCAAGTTTCGCTTGTAGTCGACGGCAAACCGTATCAGTGGTCATTCCGTATCGAGAGCAGTTCGGCGGCCGAATGAAAAAGGGCTGATGCGTTCAGCGCGTAACGGCGCGGCTGTTGACCGCCGAAGCGAGGCGCGTTGGGGCAGCGATTGGCAAATGCTAGCATCGAAGCGCTACACGAAACGCGAAGACGATGCTGCGGACGAGGCAGGAGCTGGAGGAAATTGAGGCGCGCACGCTCGCGCCCTACGCGATGCTCTCACGGGCGAGCCGCGGCCGCCGCGTCCCCGAGCCTGAGCACGCGATTCGTACCGCCTTTCAGCGCGATCGCGATCGCATCGTTCACTCCGCCGCGTTTCGCCGCCTGGAGTACAAGACCCAGGTCTTCGTTAATCACGAGGGCGATTACTACCGCACGCGTCTAACGCACACGCTGGAGGCGGCGCAGATCGCCCGTACTATCGCTCGCGCTCTCGGTCTCGGAGAGGTGCTAGCCGAGGCAGTTGCGCTCGCGCACGACTTGGGACATACGCCGTTCGGCCATGCGGGCGAGAAGGTGCTGAACGATCTGATGAAGCCCTATGGCGGCTTCGATCATAACGCGCAGAGCCTTCGCACCGTTGACTGGATCGAGGTTCGCTACCCCGGATTTCGCGGACTGAATCTCACCTTCGAGGTGCGCGAGGGTATCATCAAGCATTCGCACTTCAAGGGGCGGCCGGCCGCCGAAGAATTCGATCCATCAACATTTCCGTGTCTTGAGGCACAGATCGTCGATCTCGCCGATGAGATCGCATACCTGGCACACGACGTTGACGACGGTGTGAAGGCCGGGATGCTGACGCTCGAAGATCTCGAAGCTTCCGCGCTCTATCGCGACGCATCGCGGGCGGCGCGCACTGCCACTCCAGGCGCCGAGCCGCGCGTCCTTCGCTACCAGACCGTGATCAGGATGATCGACGCGATGTCCACGGACCTGATGCACAACCTGGCCGCAGAGATTGATCGCGCGGGCGTTAAAAGCGTCGAGGACGTCCGGCGAGCGGGCACGGCACTCGCCTCATTCAGTTCAACGGTGACGCCGCAGGTGCTCGAACTGAAGCAGGTGATGGCGGAAAAGCTTTATCGGCATTACCGCGTGAGCAGGATGACGGAGAAGGCGGGCAGGGTGCTCGCGCGCCTGTTTGAAACCTACATGGCTGAGCCGCGGCAGATGCCGCCGCACGTGCTCGCACGGGCCGAGCGCGATCGCGAGCCGATTTCCCGCGCGGTCGCGGATTACATCGCCGGCATGACCGATCGCTTCGCGCTCGACGAATACAGCAAGTTGTTCGACCCCAATGAGCGCGTCTGACGGAAAGCAAAGCGTGCACCGCGTCTGGCATCGGCGAACGCTGGTGCTCCGCCGCGGCGATCATATCGGCGATCCGCTCGGGCTGATTTTCCTCGACGATCCGGAGACCATCTCAGACCCTGTTATGGAGAAGCTCGGCGAGTATTTTGGTCCGCGCGTGCGCGTTCTGAAAGCCGAGATCACCCATGACGCGATTACGGTTGAAGTCGAATCGCGCGGGTGGCGTGAAGAGTCCAACCGGCTCGCGGCGGCCGCCGACGACCTGCACAAAAAGGGCGCCCGCCGCAATGCGCTCCAGATGTATCGCGAGGCGCTCGCGATCGACCCTCTGAATGGCGCGGCGATGCTCGCCCTCGGCATGGCGCTCGCGCGTTCGGACAAATTCAGCGAGGCGCTGACGGCGCTCAGACGCGCCCGCGAGTTCTTCGGCAAGGACGATGTCGAGGTGCTGCTGGCTATGGCGCGATGCGCGGCTCGGCTCCAGCGGACGGCTACGGCGATAGATTACCTGGAGACGGCTTACGAGGTTGATCCGCGAAACTTCATGGTGCGCCGAGCGTTGCGCGCGCTCGGCCGTGAGCCTGCGCGAGCAGCGCCCGTGTCGCCTCCAGTATCGAAAACCGGCGAGAGCTAAATCGCGATGCCCCCGCGAAGCGCTGCTTCGCGATCAGCTTGATTGTTCTGATTGTTCCTCTTTCTCGCCGGGCGCCGGCTTGAATTCGATTTTAGCTGACTTCTGAAGCTTCGCGACCAGCGCCTTCACCAGGTCCTCCTCGTTGTAGTCGAGCAGCGTCATCGCGATTTTGGCCTTGACCTCGCCGAGCGGCGCGTAGCTTTCGCCCTGGCGCGACAGGACCTTGATGAAGCTATAGCCGATGTTCGATTCGATAATTTCCGTCGTGTGCCCGACGGGTGTGGAAAAAACCAGCTTGTCCACCACCGGCGGAAGCTGACCAGGGCGAAACGTGCCGAGTTCGCCGCCCTTGGCCGCGCTCTCGGGATCTTCGGATTGCTTTTTCGCCAGCGCCGCAAAGTCCTTGCTCTTCTGCGCCTCGGCGTAAAGTTTCATGATCTTCTGCTCGGCCGCTTTCTTCTGCGCGTCGGTCGGATTGGCCGGCAGCTTTACCGCTATGTGAGCGATACGGACCTCGCCTGGGTCTTTTACGAAGAGGTCGCTGTGCTGATCGTAGTACTGCTTGATCTGCGCCTCGCTCGGCTGCACGTGATGCGCGCTGAACTCCTGGTCAAGCATCTTTTCGATGCGCAGCGAATCGCGCACGCCATCGAGTAGTTGCGGATCGGGAGCGCCGGGCACTGTCGGTTCTCCCCCTGAAACCTGGTAGTCACGCGCGCGCTGCGCAACTTCCCCCTCGGGGACCGTGACCTTGCGCCGCTCTGCCTCCTGCAAAAGGAGCGTGCGGTTGATCAGATTCTCGGTCGCGTCCTTCCACACCGCGCGGGTTTCCTGGGTGCTCGTTGCGTTGATCATTTGACCTTCGGTCTTGGCGTAATCGGAAATTTCGCCGGCCGTGATCGGCGTGCCATTGACCGTCACGACCACGGGATCCTTCGGGTCTGGTTTGACGAGCGGGATGATGCCAAGAAAGCGCTGCTGCCATCCGAGGTTCGCCTGCCCGAGCATCTGCGCACCGATCTCGGACACCGCCCCGAACATCAACGCGAGCGCCGCCAGCGCGGCGACAATCCTACGGCGCCAACTCATCGTGTCGCATTCTCCCCGATGGAATGACCAATGGGCCTATAGTAGGGATAAGGCCGCCGTCAAGGGCGGTTTTTTCGATGGCGCAGCTGCGCAAGGTCTGTATCGTGGTCGCCGTGATAGCGAGCGTTCTCGCGGTGGTATCAGGTGCGATTCTGTTCTTCGTTATCGAACCGCCGTTTCTCGCCTCGATCTTTCTCGCCTGCGCCGCGATCGCGATCGCGTGTTTCGTGATCGCCGGTATCACCGCCTACTTCGAAGCGTGAGGTAGCGGCACCTCGGCCGGCGCATACGAGGTCGTGCAGGGCGGGCCGGGCGCGAAAAAGTGATGCACCTCGCCCGGCTTGCTCCCCACAAAAATGAGACTCGACGACCGAGTCCCGTATTCACCGAGATGAAGGCATAGCGCATTGGGGCGGCCGCTTCGCGGGTCGAGCTGCGTGTTGTGATCGGCGAGCAAAGTGCCTAGCCGCTCCCGATTGCCAAGAGGATCGCGGCGAAATTCCGGATCCTCGCCAAGGGTCGCGAACTTTGCGTGCGAGGCGCAGATCTTCGGGCACTCGAGGTCGTTGACATCAAGGTTCGACAGCAGGTGCATGCCAGCGCGCAACGGAACAATTTCTATCGCGCGGGCACCGATGCGGTTGTAGGCGACGAAAGCTTCATCGCGCGACGCGATTAACAGGTTGAAGGGATTGTAGTCTGCCGCGCCTTCACTCGCAGCGTATGCCGCAGCCTCGGCCGCGGTCCGTCTTTTGAGCGCATCGAGCGTAAGCAAACCGCGCGAGCGGGCGTCGGGATTCGCGCCGTTCTCCGCCCGCCGATTGAGCAGGCCGACGATCAGCCCATACTCATTGATTCCGAGCCAGGTGCCGCCCGCGCGCAGATCCTGGCCGCCAATCACATGGGGCTTGTCGAGCAGCGTCGTGGGATTGCAGGCGGGGCGGTCAAGAAATTCATCGCGATTCGCCGCTATCACGACCGGATAGTCGGCGGCCGTCTTCAAGTAGATTACGAGCGTACACATCTACCCAATACTTGGCAGTCCGCGAGCCGGTAGCCAAGTCCTCACGCAGGGACGTTCTGCTAGACTCGCGGGTATGAATCCGGCAGAGCGCTTCGACCTGATCCTGGTCGGCGCCGGCATCATCGGCAGTTCGGTCGCGATGGCGCTGGCGGA
>JASHQJ010000282.1 GCA_030037595.1 Candidatus Binataceae bacterium | reverse complement strand
ACGGCGTCCACATGCAGCACCACTACGGGTACGGGCCGCTGCGGACTCTGCGCGGATGCGGAATGCGTCGCCCCTAAAGCAAAAGCTGCAATGAGGACGAAGAGGAGACTTCGCGGGCTAAGCCTCATGCGTCTAATGCTGGTCGGGTAACCAAATGACCGTCGTATGGTCCTGGGGCTCGCTCCAGACGGCGACGTCGGGGATATCGGATTCCAGTTTCGAAATATCCGCGTGCGAGTCGTCATCCACCATTGCCGATGCGAACTCGCGCGGCATCTCGTCCGGCCCGTCGTGCGTGACGCTATCGAGCTCTCGCATGGGGAGTCCGTCCGCAGTCGCGTCAGTGAGCCGCACGGCCGCATCCTGCGAAATGGCGGACGCCATCTCGAGCGGAGTCGCGTTGGTATGAGAGGGCACGATCTTCGCCGCCGCCATGCGAAGCGGCGTCGCGCTCTGGCGCGCGGCGAAGCGCTGGGCATAAGGAGTCACGATGATCGTGGTGATGGCCGCGACCGCCGCCATCGCCGCGCCCATCGCGAAGCCGCTGCTCAGCCGTTCGGAGCTGCGTGCGAAGAAGTTGCTGATCCGCGTCCAGAGCGGCTGCGGTAGATTGTCGATGCGCTTCATCACGCCCTGGGTGAAGCCGTCGAGGGACGGCATACTCACCGCCGCGCGGAGCTCGCGTCCCAGCGCACCGATCTCCGCGATAGCACCGGTGCACGAGTCGCAGCGCGCCAGGTGATACGCGACGTCCTGCATCTCGTGCGGTTCGAGCTCGCCGTCCTCGAACGCGCCGAGCAGAAGACTTATCTCACTACAGTCAGCCATGCTCAAAAGATCATTCCTCTGAGAGGTCCTTCAAAATTCCCCTGAGGCGTCCACGCGCGTAGTGCAGCCGGCTCATCACGGTGCCACGCGGGCATTGCAGCACATCGCTGATTTCGTCGTAAGAAAGACCCTCCACTTCGCGTAGAAGTATCACTGCGCGATGTTCTGGCGTCAACTCCCCCAACGCCTCGCGGAGCCTCGCCGATAGTTCGGTCCTGCTTGCCTCCTTGAATGAATCGCCCTGGTCGGTCGGGATACGGTTGAATTCGCTGTCAGCGTCTTCGCCGCGCAGTACGACGTGGCGGCCTTCGCGGCGGCGGAAATCGATCGAGAGGTTGGCTGCGATACGATAGAGCCAGGTCGAGAAACTAGAGCGCGATTCGAACTTGGACAGGTTCTCATAAGCCCGGATGAAGGTCTCCTGTGCTAGTTCGATAGCGTCGTCCTGGTTGTGCACGACCGCCATCGCGACGCCGACAACTCGTCTCTGATAACGCTCGACCAGTTGGCCAAACGCCTGCGAGTCGCCCTTGGCGGCTCGCTCGATGAGCTCGGCTTCGTCGCCGTCCTGACGGCCGGGGTTTCTCAAATCGAGTAGACGCAGGCGATGGGGTGGAAATTCAGAGAATTCTTCATCTTCTCGGATCCATTTCGGCCCAGTTCAATCCGGCTTTGACGTCGGCGGCTAGTGGAACCTTCATCTCGGCGACGCCTTCCATTTCGCGTTTTGCGATTTCGGCGGCCTGGTCCAGCTCCTTTTCGATTACCTCGATAAGCAGCTCGTCGTGCACCTGTAACAACATCCGGGCGCTGAGTTTTCGCTGTTTGAACTCACGATCTACCCTTATCATGGCTACTTTTATGAGGTCAGCGGCACTGCCTTGGATCGGCGTATTTATCGCAATTCGCTCAGCCTGGGCCCTCGATCCGCCCGGTCCGGAGTTGATTTCCGGGACATACCGGCGCCGCCCGTACATTGTCGTTACGTACCCAGTCTCCCGTGCCTTGCGGACGGTTTCCTCCATAAAAGTCCGAATTCCGGGCAGGCGTTCGAAATAGCGCTTGATGTAATCCGATGCGTCGGCCAGCGCTATCCCAAGCTGCGTAGCGAGCCGCTGCGGCCCCATGCCATAAATAATCCCGAAATTTATGGTTTTTGCCACGCGCCTCGCGTCCGCATCGACCTCCCCAGGCTTCAGGCCTAGTAACTCGGACGCCGTCCGGGCGTGGATGTCTTCGCCGTGCTGGAAGGCGCTCACGAGGGTTGGATCACCCGAAAGATGAGCGAGCACGCGGAGATCAATCTGTGAGTAGTCCACCGACAGCAACCGGTTTCCCTTGGCCGCGATAAACGCCCGCCGGATTCGCCGTCCCTCGACCGAGCGGGTCGGGATGTTCTGAAGGTTCGGGTCGCTCGAGCTGACGCGGCCGGTCGCGGCCAGCGCCTGATGAAAGGTCGTATGGACACGGCCGTCCCGAGGGTCGATGAGGCTCGAGAGTGCGTCGGCATAAGTGGATTTCAGCTTGGTGATAACGCGATACTCGATGAGCTTCTTCGGCATCGGATGCACGCCGGCGAGCTTCTCCAGCGTGTCGGCATCGGTCGAGTAGCCGCTCTTGGTTTTCTTCAGACCCTTGGTCGCCAGCTTCAGGTGGTCGAACAGCACGTCGCGCAGCTGGATCGGCGAGTTGAGGTTGAACTCCTTGCCGGCAAGCTCGTAGCACTCGCGCTCGAGGCGACGCACCTCCTCGTCGAACTCGCGCGAGATGGTTGCAAGGGCCTCGCGGTCAACGAGGACTCCGGTCTGCTCCATTTCGGCGAGGATCGATGCGATCGGCAGCTCGATTTCGCGGAACAGGTTGATAAGCCCGTCGGCCTCGAGCTTCGCCGTCATCACGGGTTGGAGCTTCGCAACAACCTCGGCGTTGGTGCCGGGTAGAGCGCGCGTGCCGAGCGGCGCCAGATGCTCATGATAGAGATCGATTATCGGCGGCTCGGTGCGCCCTGAATTGATGAGGTAGCCGGCGAGCATCGTGTCGAAATCGACGCCGGAGAGTTTCACACCATGGCGAGCGAGCCGCGTCAGGTGCGTTTTCAGATCGTGGCAAACCTTGGGCGGGGTCTTTGCCCCGAGCAACGCCGCCGCGTCGCGAATCTGCCTCGAGCCGAGCACATAGGTCTGGTCATCCGCAAAAATCTGCAACCGCTCCGCACCTGACGGGTCCGCCTCGAGGTCGAAGCCGATTCGCTCAGCGGCCGCTGCTTTCTTTAAGGCGGCTGCAGTCTTGCCTGCCGCGAGCACGACCTCCGTCGACGTGCTCATCGGGAGCTGCGCCTGCGACGGCGCGATTTCCTGCATCAGCGACGCGAACTCAAGCTCGCGCAGAAGCTCGGCGACTGCGGGCTCATCGATTCCGGGCCACTTGAGCTCTTCCGGCGAAACATCGAGCGGCATGTCGGTCTCGATCTTCACCAGTTTGCGCGCAAGCTCGACGTCGGCGCGATGCTCCTGGAGCAGGCCCGCGACACGCTTGGCTGCCCGGATGCCGCTTTCCTCGATACGATCGAGATGCGTGTAAAGTTCCTTGATATTGCCGAATTTCTGAATCAGCGCCGCGGCAGTTTTCTCGCCGACGCCCGGCACACCTTTCACATTGTCGATCGGGTCACCCGTAAGCGCCGCGATCTCGACCAACGCCGACGGCTCGACGCCGAAGCGGTCCTTCACTTCGCGCGGGCCGATTCTCCTCTCTTTCATGGTGTCCCAAAGAGTCACGTGCGGCCCGACGAGCTGCATGAAGTCCTTGTCGGCCGTGATGATCGTGGTCGTGAAACGAGCCTTCGCCGCCCGCGTCGCGAGCGTGCCGATAACGTCGTCGGCCTCGTAGCCTTCCTTGACGATGCTCTTGATGCGGAACGCCTCGACCGCGCGATGGACGAACGGAATCTGCACGACGAGGTCGCCGGGCGCCTCGGTGCGGTTGGCCTTGTATTCGGCGAATAAATCGTCGCGGAAGGTGCGCTTGGGTGAATCGAAGACTACGGCGATATGGGTTGGCCGCTCTTCCTTGAGCAGCTTGAGGAGCATCCGGATGAAGCCGTAAACGGCGTTGGTCGGCATCCCGCGCGAGTTATTGAGCTGTGGCAGCGCGAAAAATGCGCGAAAGATGTAGCCTGAACCGTCAACCAAGATTAGATCGTCGCGATGCTCGGCTGGCATAAATCGAAAGTAGCCGATACTCGTGCGCTTGCGAAGCCGGTCGCGCGCCGAGTGGCGCTACGAGAACCTCGCCATCCATCGTATTGACAGTATGACTTGGCGAGTTTATTCCTTTTGGTTGCTTCAATTGTTTTGAATTTGCCGGAGCGGCCGCGAGTCTATTGTAAAAGAGCGGCCCTTCTAGATCGGACTACCTGGATGATCGAGGTCAAGAATCTCGTCAAGAGCTACGGAAACGTAGTTGCCGTCAAGGGTATCTCGTTCAAGGCCGATGAGGGCTCGATCCTGGGCTTCCTCGGCCCCAACGGCGCGGGCAAAACCACCACGATGCGCATTATCACGGGCTATATGCCGGCGAGCTCCGGCACCGTGGTGATCGACGGCCTGGATATCTTCAAGAATTCGCTCGAAGCGCGGCGCAAAATCGGCTACTTGCCGGAGAACCCTCCGCTTTACACCGACATGCGCGTCGATGCCTACCTGCGTTTCGTGGCTCGGCTTCGCGGCCTTGGCCGCTTCGCGGTCGACGATGCGCTCGAGCACGTGCTCAAGGTGTGCGGCCTCGAGGACATGTCGCATCGTATCTGCGGGCATCTGTCGAAGGGCTATCGGCAGCGCGTCGGCCTCGCACAGGCGCTGATTCACAATCCGCCAGTGTTGGTGCTCGACGAACCGACCATCGGCCTCGACCCGCGCCAGATCCATGAGATTCGCGAGCTGATTCACGAGCTCGCGGGGCATCGCACGGTTGTGCTTTCGACCCATATCCTGCCCGAGGTTTCACAGATCTGCCAAAAAGTAGTGATCATCAACGACGGCCGCGTCGTGCTCGAAGAACAGCTCGCCGAGCTGCCGGCCGGTAGGTCGCTCGAAGACGTGTTCCTGCAAGCGATCACGAAAGAGCATCCTGATGATGCCGCCCGGGCCGAGGAAACGTTGGAGGAGGTGGGCGCGGGTCACGCCTGATTCCGTCGCACCGTCAAAATGAGAAACGCAATCACGATCGCGGGCAAAGAGCTCGCTGGCTACTTCGTGCAGCCGGTCGCCTACGTGGTGATGTCGGTGTTCCTGCTGCTCGGCGGATTCTTCTTCTTCAACATGCTGCGCTACTTCGAAGTCGTGCTGCAGATGTACACCGCGATGCAGAATCCCGAGGTGCTGGCGCGCCTCAACCTGAATCACGCAGTGATCGAACCGCTGCTGCACAACCTCGCGATCGTTCTCGTCATCCTGGTGCCGGCGATCACGATGC
>JASHQJ010000281.1 GCA_030037595.1 Candidatus Binataceae bacterium | reverse complement strand
CACGGCCCGGCCGCCGCGTTGCAGCACGCGGAATGCCTCGGCAAAGACCTTACGCTTGTCTTCGTCGCGAACGAGGTTGAGGACGCAATTCGACACGACCACGTCGACGCTGTCCGACGCGACCATCGGCGCGAACTGACGCTGGCTGGAGATAAACTGGTCGAGCTGACTCAGTGCCGCGGCACTGTTCACGGGTTGACTGGCAAGGCGGCGGTCGAGCTGGTCGAGATCGAGAGCGAGATCCTCGAGCCGGCCGCGCCGAAACTCGACGTTGGCGAAGCCCACCTTCTCGGCCACGAGCGGAGCGTTGCGGCGTGCCAGCGCGAGCATCTCGGAATTGACATCGACTCCAATAACGTGCCCCTCTACGCCGGCAATCTGCGCCGCGATGAAGCAGGCCTTGCCGCTGCCACTACCCAGGTCGAGGACGACGTCGCCGGGTTGGATGTAAGGCGTCGGATCGCCGCATCCGTAGTCGCGCTCGATAACCTCGCGCGGGATCGCTTCGAGGTAGCGCGGGTCATAGCTGACGCCGCAACAGAGCGATTTCTCGGCCGCGAGGGCGCCTGCCTCGTAACGTTGGCGCACGGCTTCGTCGACGTTCAGTTCCATAGCCATAGCTTATACGCCGGTTTCGCGATTATTCGCACTGCTGTCATACAGCAGCCTCCAGGAGCAGTTGACATCTCGGGGCAATGCCGATATTGAGAATTATTCTCATAATCCTCCGCCCATGAAGCTGCGTCACCAGCCAAGCATCCCAATCATCCTCTCATGCATTGCGCTGATTCGAGGAGTTGGAGGAGCTTCGGCTGGTGGCAGGTCAAGCTGGCGACACCGGCGAGCCTCGAGCGTGACGGCGTTCCTGTTGCTGTTCGGGCTCGTGCAACCGTGCGTTGCACAGACGCAAACGCTTAATGGGCGCGTGAGCGATGCCCTTGGTCGGCCGCTGAGCCGGGTGAGCGTCGAGCTGAAGGACCGCCAGGGCCGGATCGTCTCACGCGCCGTTACCGATCCCAGCGGTCATTTCGCGATCGCTCCGTCAAAGTCGGGGATTTACGAACTCGATTCGGCTAAACCGGGGTTCAAGTCAGCGAACAACATCGTCGTCATACCACAGCGCGAGCGACGGATGTTGTCGATTACGTTGATGGCTTCCACAGCGCTGACGATGCCGGTCCAAAGCAGCGTTATCCACGCTCGGAACGGCGTCTCCGCGACCGGAGCAAATCGATACTCGGTGACGACCAGCGATATCGAGAATCTGCCGCGGGGTGATAATACGACGATGACCGACGTGCTGGTGCAGATGCCGGGCGTCGCGATCGATCAGAATCAACAGATTCACATCCGCAATACCGAAGGGCCGCAGTTTCAATATCAGATCAACGGCGTGATGGTGCCGCTGGATATCAACACGAATCCACCCTTCATCTCGATGATCAATCCGATGTTCGTCGAGCGGCTGAGTCTCCTCGATGGAATCCTGCCGACGCGCTACAGCTACGCGACCGGAGGCGTCGTGAATATCCAGACCAAGGATGGATGCGAGCAGCCGGGCGGCAGCGCCAGCATGTACGGCGGCCAGCGCAACACGGTCCAGCCGAGCTTTCAGTACGGTGGCTGCGAGGGAAACTTCAGCTACTACATGAGCGGGCTGTACAGCCAAAGCAACACTGCGTTCAGCTCCGCGACTCCCCAACCCGATGCGATCCACGATCACACCAATCAAGGCCAGGGGTTTGGCTTCTTTACCTACAATCCTAGCCCTACGACGCGTCTAAGTCTCATTACCTCAGTCGCCGCAAGTGATAATCAACTGCCGAACCAGCCGAATCTACCTCCGCAATTTCCGCTCAAAGGTGTGAGCTTCTATCCTTCGGCCGGTATCAACTCATACCTTAACTTTCGCGACTATCTCGGAATTCTCGCACTCAATGCCGCGCCGACGCCGGATCTGTCGTACCAGGTCGCCTATTCGGCCCATTACATCTCACAGAGCTTCGAGCCGGATAACGTGGGCGAACTCATTTACCAGGGCGTGTCCTCGACTGCGTTTCATAGCGATCTCGACAATACGCTCGAAGGCGATCTGACCTACAGGTACGGTGACCACACCTTTGGAGCGGGTGGTTACCTCGGCGAGTATGCAGTCGAGGCAGATGACAGTTCTCTGGTCTTCCCGACCGGGACCGGCGGAATGCCAATCAGCAACATACCGTTTCGCGTAATCAATAACGCGAACAAGATAAACCTGCTCTCAGGTATCTACCTAGATGATACCTGGGCACCGACCGAGAAGTTCCATATGAACGTCGGCGTTCGGTGGGATCGCTTAAGCGGCTTTACCTACAACAATCAGATCGATCCGACGATCAACCTGGTGTATCTGCCCTGGGTGAACACGACGCTCCACGGAGGTTTCGCGAGGTATATGCAGGTGCCGAGCTTCCAGGGGATATCGCCGGGAGCGCCGGCGGCCTTCAAGGATACCACGGGCGAAGCCGGCAACGGCGTCGTCACACCGGAAACCGAAGACGACTATGAGTGGGACGTTGGGGTAGTACACAGCCCGCTGGCAAACCTCACGTTGTCGGAAGATGCGTTCTACGAATACACCAAGCATTATCTCGATACGGGCCAGTTCGGCGACGTGCCGATCTTTGCGCCGTTCAACTATAAGCACGGCTATATCTGGGGCACCGAGACTGCAATCACCTATCGGAATCGCAATCTGACGCTATACGCGAGCACCACGATCGGACGGAACATGCAGAAGGGAGTAGCGACCGGCCAGTTCAATTTTAATCCCGACGAGCTGGGCTACATCAATCGCCATTACATCGTGCTCGATCATCAACCGCTTTACGGAGCGTCCGGCGGGATCAGTTACTCCTGGAGGCCCTATTCGTTCAGCGCAAGCATAATATACAGCAGCGGTCTTCGGGCAGGATTCGCGGATCTGGAGTCTTTGCCGCATGTTGTACAAGCGGATCTTAGCGGCGAACGCAGTATCAAGCTGCCGGGTATCGGCGAAGTCACTGACCGGGTAACACTATTGAACATATTCGATCGAACCAACCTTATACGGCCGACCGAAGGTATCGGCATATTTCAGGCTGCGTACGGTCCAAGAATCACGGTTTACGACACGCTGACGATTCCGCTACCAGCGATAGGCCAGCACTGAATTCTGGCGCATCAAATCGATCTCCGGAGCCAGTTGCGATCGAGCGCGGCGCGCAAACCTACGGCAGGTACCACGAGAATCCGATTACTACTCCTTCGACCGTGTTGAGTGCGTAGTTGCGATTGCTGCCGTTCAAGCCGGCGTTGGAGATGTGTTGTGCTTGCAGACCGAAATAAATCGCGGCTCGATCGGTCACGAAGTACGATTCCCCGATTCCCGCCTGAATCAGATTCATGAACGGCCCGTTGAGCCTTGTCTCGTTGCGCATCCTGCCGATCTTCAAGTCGGTTCCGCCCGGAGCGATCGATGCATCGATCCATGGCAGCAAGGGTCCCCATCGAAAGTGCAAAAAATAGTAACGAAGCTGCAGACCGAAGCCCCCGAAGTTCTGGTGCTGGGTGTTGAAGCGCTCGAAGGTCGGCTCAAGGCCGACCTCCGGCGCACCGGCGAATATCCCGCCGAGGTACTTGGGACGAAGCGTGCCCAGCGGTAGGAGCGAGAAGCGCCCTGACAGATTCCATGCTTGTACGACCGCGTCGCCGTTGCTCAGGCGGGAGCCGAAGTGAGCAAAGCCTGCTTCCACTGACACGACTTTCGTCCAGGGGCTGAACACGTCGTCGGGGTCGAAGGCGCACGCAGGCATCGGCGTGCCGATCAAGAGCGGTATTGACACCGTGATGATCGCCAGAGTCAGTCCAAAAGCGGGCGAGCGAAAGAACCCAGCCATCACTGAACCTCGTGACGTGCCGCTGCCTTGCATTCAGAAGCGTATTCCGCGCGATCATTGATCAACCAGCGCCGCAGACGCAATCCGCGTAGCTATCTCGCACCGGTTTGACAGTACCCACGCTACGGGCGGGCGTTGTCGATGCGGCGCGCATTCTGAACTGACTCGTATCGCGAAGCCCGGTTTCCCCGCTCACGACAGGCATCTTCGACAGTTCGGACAGCGACCGCTGCTCGCTGTCCTTGCCTTACTGACTAATATTCAGTAGGTTAATGAACATCGGTCATTATACGCGGTGAAGATCATGATTGAATTCACCGGCATCGGGCATCTCCACCTCAAAGTGGCGGACGTCGAACGCGCGGCGCGCTTTTATGAGCAAGGCCTCGGCACGCGGTGCATGAGCCTAAAACATGACGGCAAGCTGATCGCGATGTTCCTGCCGCAATCGGTTGATGTGTTGACCTTGAGCGAAGGGTCAATTGGCGCCGAGGTCGATCACGCTAGCGCGGATATAGGTGCGCAGGGCGGAATCGCTCACTTCGGCTTCGCCTAGTCGAAACATTGTGAGGACACCAAAACGGTTCGCGCGACGTCGCCGCCGGTTGAGCCCCGACCTCCGGCGCGAGCTGTTGTTGGCGACCGCGATGCGCGTTGTTGGACGCCGCGGAGCATGTCGCATCGAGGACATCACTTCAGCCGCACGAGTGGCCAAGGGAACGCTCTATCTGTATTTCCCATCGTGGGAAGATCTGCTGGTCGCCATGCGCCAGCGTCTGCTCGATCAATATGCGCGCGAAGTCGAAGAGAAGTTTGCGGGAGCGAGCCAGCTGGATTGGCGAGCAAGGTCTGAAAGTGAATGCGTTCGCTTCGTAGAGTTCGTCGTGGGGCTCGGCCGACTGCATACCGCGCTTTTTCATGGAGCAATCGCCGATCGTCCAATCGAGAAGGACCGATCAGCGCGGCAACTGATAGCTCGCATCCTTCAACGGGGAGTAGAAGTGCGCGCGATCGACGCGCTTGATATCGAAGCGTCTGCCGGGCTACTTTTTGCAGTTCTACACTCCACCGCGGACCAAATTGCGCGGGGCGGCGATAAAGAGCGATTGCTTGGTGTCATGCTCGAATTGGTTCGCCGCTGGCTCTTTGTAAAGCACGATCAATCCGGTGACGTAAATTAGGCTACATCGCGAACCTCAACTAGCCGAGTTTTATCGAGGGAACTATCACCCTTTAAGGGCATGTAAAGGTTCGGGAGTTAACATTCTTTGACAGGCTGAGCATTCACGACCGTGGGGATTTAACCCCTTACTCTAACATGTCCAAACCGAGCCTAAGTCCGCCATGCGCCACTCACCCAGAAAGACTTGAACTTGGGAATCAACTATGGGCAAATTCGTAGGCACTAAATTTTTTTGCCAACTCTTGGTTTATAATTCAGACGCTGGAGAGCCATACGGATGTACGAATCCGAATACCGCTCCAAACTGACTACCGCCGCTGAGGCCGTAAACCTGATTCCATCGCGCGGCAACCTGTCGATGGGGATGGCGGTGAGCACACCGCCCGCGCTGCTCGAAGCGCTTGAGCATCGCGTCAAGGCCGGACAGATCGAGGAGCTACGCGTTTACTATTCGCATTCGGTGACGGCTGCGGCCGCGACGATCCTGAAGTACGAGTACATGGACGCGATCAAACCGTACCCGTTCTTTCCGACGATCATCGAACGCAGCCTGATGGAACGCGGCCTCAAGGAGCAGCGCAGGGTTATCTCCTACATGCCCGGCAATTTCAGCGCGATGCCGCGCACGCTCAAGGCGATTGGCATGGACGCCTTTGTGGTGATGGTCTCGCCCATGGACAAGGCGGGTTTCTTCAGTTGCGGGACGAACGCTGACTATACCATACCCGTGGCGCGCGCCGCGAAGAAGCTGATCGTCGAAGTGAATCCCAGGATGCCGCGGACCTTCGGCGATTCGATGATCCACATTTCGGAAGTGGACGCACTAATCGAATATGAGAGTCCGCTGTTTGCGATTCCGCCGCGGCCGTCGTCGCCTACCGATCTGGCGATCGCCAAGTTAATTGCCGAGATGGTCCCGGATCGGGCTACCTTGCAGATCGGACTCGGTGGCGTGCCGGCGGCGGTTTGCGCCGCCCTCCACAACCATCGCGACCTGGGAATCCATACCGAGCTGATGATGCCCGCGCTCGCGGAACTGATTCAGTGCGGCGCGGTCACCAACAAGTATAAGAACATCGATCGTTACAAAAATGTGTACACGCTCGCGGCCGGCGACGAGCAATTCTACAGCTTCCTGAATGACAACCCTTCGATGGAGGCGCACGCCGTTGACTATGTTAACGACCCCGAAGTGATCGGCAGGAACGACCTGGTGATTTCGATCAGCGCATTCCTCGAGGCTGGCCTCGACGGCGAAGTCAATTCGGAATCAATCAACGGGCGGCAGTACAGCGCGCCCGGCGGCCAGCTCGATTTTGTTCGCGGCGCGCAGCTTTCCAAAGGCGGCAAATCGATCCTGGCGGCTTACTCTACGGCCAAGGACGGAACCCTTTCGCGCATTGTGCCGAAGATCGTCGGACCAACGACCGATCCGCGGGCCGACGTGCAGTTTATCGCGACCGAATTTGGCGTGGCCGACCTGTTCGGAAAATCAGTGGGCGACAGAGCCGAGGCCCTCATCGCGATCGCGCATCCGAAGTTCCACTCTGAGCTTCGCGCTCAGGCCCGCGAATTCGGCTACCTGTAAGAACCGTCACCGAACAAGAACCATAGGGCGCCTTTCACGGATCGAGGATGCGCCGCGTTGCGCGCTCGACCCGGACGAATGCACGCAGCACATCGGTGCTGGTAACGATACCGATGACGCGGCCATCTTCGACGACGGGCAAGCCGCCGAATTTATGCGCGAGCAGAGTCGTGGCGCAGTCTTCCGCGGAAGCGTCGGGTGCGATTGTAATGGGGTCGCGCGTCATCGCGTGATCGACCCTGGTGCTGGGCAGCGCGTGGGCGTAGCGAAGGACATCGCGGCTGGTGATGATACCGACAAGGCGCCCATCACCGTCCAGGACGGGTAGTGAGCGAAAGCCGCCGCGCTCCATACGGGTCCGCGCGCTTTCGATCGAGTCTTCAGGACGGACAGTTTCGGGGCGAACCGTCATAATTTTTCGTACGATCATGGGACCTCGCCGAAAGCCGCGGACGAGTCCCAGTCAATCGCAATTACGGCCGGATGGCCAGCGGCCGTCTCCTTGACGCAGCTTCGCAATGCAATATGACTGATGTTGTCCGGGGAGGACAACGATGAATCCATTTCAGCGAGTGCTTTGCCCGATCGATCTCGGCGCTAACTCCAAACAATTGCTCGAATTTGCACGTAAGCTCGTCGAGCAGGACAGCTCGCTCGTCCTCTTTCATGTTGTTCCGATGCCGATCGAAGCGGTGGGTCAGCCGGTCTTTATCGAACCGTTGTCGGGCAGCGAACATAACGCACGCGAGGCCTTGAAGAAGCTCGCCGCCGAGGCATCCGTCCCTGGCGCGGAAATCGCGGTGCTCACGGGCGAGCCAGCCGCGGAAATCATTCGCGCGGCCGCCGATCATCAGTGCGATTTGATCGTGATCGCGACGCACGGCCGCACCGGCATCACTCACTTTCTGCTCGGCAGCGTCGCCGAGCGTGTGGTGCGCGAATCACCTCTGCCGGTGCTCACGGTTCGGTGCCTGGGCGCCGGCCATCCAATCGCGGCCGGATCTGTCCTGCTTTGACGATTCAGTCTCCGGCCAGCGTCTGAACTATCAATGAACCCGCCTGGGCCGCGGGTGCTTGGCGCCTCGGGTCGCCGTAGGCTTGCGAGGCGTGACTCGTGGCCTACCTGCGGACTTGGCTCTCGCCACCCGAACCTCCAATTGTTCCTCGACCGCCGTACTGTGGTATTCGCGGTCGGGCGCCTCCTCCATCTCCTCCGGCAAGGTCCACTGCTGGTCGTATGGCTCAATCATCGTGCCTTGGGCCCAATCGGGTCGCCGACGATTGCGAGTTTTTTGGCAGTCAACACAGTACGCGGCGAAGGGAATAGCGCGCAGTCGTTCCAGCGGAATAGGCAAACGGCAGCCGACGCAAATGCCATATCTGCCTTCCTCCAACCTGGTGAGAGCCTCGTCAACGTATCTCAGTTTTTCTTCGGCGGCGGAAATCAGGGCAGCGTGCGTTTCGACCTCTTCCGTGCTCTCAGCCGAATCGATTGAATCCGCCGGTCCGGGATTTGATTCCTGTTCCTGGTCGCGTCGATAGTCCTCGACTTTACGTCGGGTATCGCGCCTCAACTGGAACAGCATTTCGCCGAGCTTCGCGCGGGTCTTGTCGCTGTGTGTGCGGTTGCTCATTTTTCGAATCCTCGTGAATTTCTCTGCTCACGACGGCCGGAGCTGATGGCGGCGCCATCAATGATTTTGCATCGTCTTCGCTAGAGGGGCTACTGAGCAATGTGCGCGCCAAAAGGCAAATCGGGCATGGTCAGGATAATCCTATCGGAATGCTGTAGCGATTCGCGCCAGTAGTGGCCTTAATTTGCTCCAAATGGGACCAGATCAGCATTCGATCGACTGCCTGCGGTTGGCATAACCATCGCTAGTGTTCTGTTGAGAAATTCAGGAGGACCAGGAAAATGCCGGTCAACGTCGTCAGGACGCCAGAGGAAGAAATCCTTTGGGAGCGTGCCAAGGAGCGGGCGCGCGAGGAGTATCCGGATGCTGAGGGCGAGCGCTACTGGCGCATCGTGATGGCGATCTATAAGAAAATGGCCCACTATGAGCCTCAGGCGGAGTACTCCCAGAGGCGTACACGCCTCTGGCGCCAACGGAGAGATTAATGTCCAAGGGATTGATCAGAAGCCTGGATCGGCGCGGCACGCGGTCCGACATGAGTCCGCCGGTCGCGCGCAAACAAACATTTCGCGATCCATCTGTTTGCGATCGATGCGGTGCCGTCTATTCGGCGAAAGTGTGGCGCCGCGGCCGGCGGCTGGATGCCTCGCTGATGGACAAGGCAGCGTGGGTAATATGCCCGGGATGCGCGCAGGCGGCGTCGGGCGAGTATCATGGCCGCGTGCTGATCGAGGCCCGCGACGATGCGAATCGCAATGCAGTCGCCGCGCGGATCGCGAACGTTGAGCGGCGTGCGCAGGCTACACAACCGGAACGCCGCATCGTTTCGAGCGAGTGGAGCGGCGACACGCTCGAAGTTCTCACCACTTCGCAGAAGCTCGCGCATAGAATTGCCCGTGAAGTCGAAAAAGCCTTTCGGGGCAAAGCGCGGTTCTCATGGTCTGACGATGACGGCACGCTGTTCGCCAGGGTGGCGTTGGAACGGACTACTGCTCAAAAACCGCGGCGCTGAAGCGTGACCGCGAGCCCGACGCGATAGAGGCTCCGGACCAACCGCCTGTAATTCTGCTCAGCGGCCGCAACTGATGCCCGCGCGTCCGAACAAGCCTCGTCCCCAGCCGGCTCTGCGTCCCCTTGTCGTGCGGCGCTCGTCGCCGGCGCGGCGTTTTGCCGTCGCAATCGCGGGCCTCACGACAATCATCGTGCTCGGCGCGGCCGGCTACATCGTGATCGAAGGGATGACGGTTATCGATGCGCTGTACATGTCGGTCAGCACAGTCTCGACCGTCGGTTTCGGTGAGGTGAAACCGCTCAGTCCCGGCGGCCGTTTGTTCACTATCGGTCTGATTATCGTCGGCGTGAGCAGCGCCGGTTACCTGCTTGCGACGGCGGCTGAACTCGTGTTCGAGGGCAGCCTGCGGGAATTTTTCGGGAGGAGCGCGATGTATCGGAAGATTCATCACCTCGAGGGGCATGTGATTGTCTGTGGGTTCGGACGCCTTGGCCGGGCGGTGGTGCAGGAACTGACACGCAACCAGGTGCCCGTAGTGGTAGTCGAATCGGATCCCGACAAGGAAGCCGAACTCGCTGCCATGAACCTCTTTTACGTACTCGGTTCGGCGCTACACGAATTGACGATGGAGGAGGCGGCTGTGCGCACCGCTCGCGCGGTTGTGGTCGCGACCGCTTCCGACGCGGATAACGTGTACATCACGCTCGCGGTTCGCGAGAAAAACCCGAAGGCGCTGATTC
>JASHQJ010000280.1 GCA_030037595.1 Candidatus Binataceae bacterium | reverse complement strand
ATCTGCGCGTGCTCAATCGGAGGATTATCAAGTAGCGAGGGTGACGGAATCTTGTACGCGCCCTTCTGTCGCGGCTTGGCCTGCGCGGCGCGCGCCCGCTTGTCGGCGATGCTGTCCTTCAGTTCGAGTAGCCGAACCTTGAGCGGACGCTTCTCGTCGGCCGCGTCGTCGATTTCATCGTCGTTCGCGAGAGCGATCGGAATCGGGCCGTCGAGCGGCCGCGAATCGTCATCGGCAATCGTGTCGCGCGAGCGACGCGGACGGATTCGGCTGCCGACGCTCGCCATCAGCTCGGTCGGCGCCCGCCGGAGCATCAGCGCGAGCCCGCAAATGAGTCCCAATACGACCGCGATTATTCCGCCGCCGACGTTGAGTGAGGTGTTGAGCGCGCGCGCCACGGAGGCGCCGAGCTCGCCACCGATTGCCTCACTCGCGCCGTTCCAGAGCGAGCCCGCAGTGCCGAGCGCGAAGATCACGAGCAGGCCGCCGCCGATTTCGCGCGCGATCGAGGCGCGAGTCCGGCCAACCCAGATGCGAGTCGCGATCCATGCGGTGAGGATGATTGCGGCGTAGGCCATTGCGCCGACCGCGCGCGAGAGCATCGCCGCCAAGTGAGCGCCGACTGGACCGCCTAGGTTGGGGCTCCTGCCGAGATCGCGGCTCACGAGGCTTACGAGAGCGAACGCGGCGAGAGCCAGCATCGCGATCGCCGCCAGCTCGGGTGCGATTCGACTATGCGCGGCCGGTGCCTCGGGCTCGCTATCGATCGCTTCGATTGGAAGTTCGACCGGCGGCGATTTCGGGTGGCGTGCGATCTTCAGATCTCCGCGACGTAGGGGATGACGAGCGGGCGCTTGCCGAGTTCGTCGCTGAAGTAGCGTTTGACGGAGCGCACGATTTCGTCTTTGAGACGCGGCTCGTCCGCGCGCAGCGGCAGTCCCGCGCGCATCAGGCGCTGGCGCACCTCCGCGCTCGCGCGCCGCATGTGAATCGAGGTCCCGTCGCCGATCACCAGCCCGCGCGACACGAGGTCGGGCCCCGACACGATCTCTCCGGTCTTCGCAGATATGACGAGTATCGCGGTCACGGTGCCGTCACGCGCGAGCACGCGCCGCTCGCCGACTAGCGCCGGATCGCCGGACTCGCCACCGTCAACCACGACGCGTCCAGCGAGCTCCTGGCGCGTGCGGCTCACGACGCCGTCTCGAATCGAGATCGAATCGCCGTCTTCGAGCAGGAAGCAGTTTCGTTCCGGCACTCCGGCCGCGATCGCGAGCGCGAAATGGCGCGCCAGGTGGCGATACTCACCGTGAATCGGAACGAAGTTTTGCGGGCGCACAAGGTTGATCAGCTCGGTCAGCTCGTCCTGGTTCGCGTGGCCGGAAACATGCACCGGCGCGATATCTTCGTAGATAACTTCGGCGCCCAGCTTGTAGAGCCGGTTCACCACATGATGAATCGCGCGCTCGTTGCCGGGGATGAAACGCGACGAGAGCACCACCAGGTCGCCCTCGTCGACATGCACGCGGGGATGCGAATCCGCTGCGAGGCGCGTGAGCGCGGACCTCGGCTCGCCCTGGCTTCCGCTTGCGATATAGGCGAGCTTCGACGGCTCGAGGAAGTCGGCTTCACCCTGTTCGATGAATACTCCGCGCGGCATCGCGAGCTGCCCGGTTTCGAAGCCGAGCCGCACGCTCTCCGCCATCCGGCGGCCCAAGGGCACGACGTGCCGTCCAAGCTCGTGCGCGACCTCGGCCACCTGGCGAATCCGATGCAGATGCGACGAGAACGCCGACAGAAAGAAGCGGCCGCGCGTGCGCCGCGCGAGATCGCGGATAACGGGCTTGATCGAGCTCTCGGAGCCGGAGCGGCCCGCACGCTCGACGTTGGTCGAATCGGAAAGCAGCAGGGCGACGCCCTCGGCGCCGAGCTCGGCAAAGCGCTCGCGATCGAAATGCTCGCCGTCGATCGGTGTTTCGTCGATCTTGAAATCGCCGCTATGAATGATGATTCCGGCCGGCGTGCGAATCGCGAGCGCGACCGAATCGGGCGTCGAATGCGTGACGCGGATCGGCTCGACCGCGAACGGACCGGCGCTGAAGGCGCGGCGCGGCGCGATCGGCCGCAGATCCGGCATTCTATCGAAGCTCGCCTCGCGAAACCCGCGGCGGACGAAAGCGAGCGTCACCTCGGTGCCGAAGATTGGAGCGTTGATGCGGCGCAGCAGATGCGGCAGCGCGCCGATATGGTCCTCATGCGCGTGCGTCAGAACGACCGCGTCGATCGTGAGGCGGCTCTGCTCGAGCCAGGTCATCTCGGGCGCGTACACGCCACCGCCTAGCGCGGGCTCGTCAGAGAACATCAGGCCGCAATCGATGAGAAGCGCGCGGCCGGTGCACTCGATCGCCATCAGGTTGAGCCCGATTTCGCGGAGCCCACCTAAAACAACGATCCTGACCTGTGCGGATGTGGACGTAACTGCCGGCATCCTCCAGTCCCCCGCATCCCAACTGGGGCTGATTATATAAGGGCCGATTTCCACGCGAAAGCCGCGTTCAAAACCGGCAGCCAGGCGAGGTGACGAAAGGTATGCACAGGCGGTCTGTCGGCTTTCGACGGATACTTGCTTGCCTTGCGCGTGGGCGTGCGATTAGCTCATCACGAGAGGTGGAAAGCGATGGCGGGTGTGAACAAGGCGATCATAATCGGCAACCTGGGCCGCGATCCTGAAGTACGTTACCTTCCCTCCGGCCAGTCAGTCGCGAATTTCTCGGTTGCCACCAGCGAAAGCTTCACCGATAAGAGCGGCAATCGCCAGGAACGCACCGACTGGCACAATATCGTCGTTTACGGAAAGCAGGCCGAGCTATGCGGCCAGTATCTGAAGAAGGGCCGCCAAGTGTACGTCGAGGGCCGCATTTCCTACCGCGAGTATGAAGCCAAGGACGGCAGCGGCAAGCGCAAGGTCACTGAGATCGTCGCGCTGCGCGTGCAGTTCCTCGGCGGACGCGGCGGCGACTCGATGACCGAGTACTCCAGCGGCGGAGGACGCCAGGCCGCGATGGCCGGTGCGGGCGCAGGTGACGATATCCCGCCGATCGACGACGAGGACATCCCCTTCTGATACTTCCCGACCGCGAAGTTCCAGATTCGACGGCGCAAATCAGCGCATTCCACCGCGACAATCTGCGTGCTACTCGCTTGTCTAAGAGGGTCGTGCGCAACCGAGGAGCGCTTCGCGATCAAGGAACCGGTACCGGCTTCGCTTGCGCGAAGCTGTCCGAGATCCGTTCGACTGCGTTCGCGTTGCTCACCTCGCTCAGGATGACATGCTTGGAGTCCTCATTTCATCGCGTAGTTGTGCCGAGTCTCTCGTTTAAACACCCAATACCGGTCCGGAGGTTGCGCCCACGATGAAAGCCGCCGTCTATTACAAAAACGGAGCTCCCGACGTCCTCAAGTACGAAGACGTTCCCGACCCGGAATGCCATCCGAAGGGCGTCATCATCCGCGTCGAGGCCGTCAGTATCGAGGGCGGCGACACGCTCAACCGATGGCGCGGCGCGCTCACCTCGACGCCGCATATCGTCGGCTACCAGGCTGCAGGCGAGATAATCGAGGTCGGCAAGGAAGTCACCGGGCTTCGCGTCGGCGAGAAGGTCACGACCGTGAACGGCGCCGGATCGCACGCCGAATTGCGCTCGGTGCCCGCACGCAACGCATGGCCAATTCCTGCGGGCTTCGACGTGAAGCTCGCCGCGGCGATTCCGGTTCCGTACGGCACCGCCGATGATTGCCTCTTCGAGTTCGGCCACCTGAAGAAGGGTGAGACGGTGCTCGTGCAGGCGGGCGCGAGCGGCGTAGGCGTGGCGGCGATCGAACTCGCCAAGCGCGCGGGCGCGACCGTGATAGCGACGGCCTCGAGCGACGCGCGCCTCGAGCGGCTGAAGCCGCTCGGCATGGACTTCGGAATCAACTACGCGAAGGACAACGTCGCCAAGGCCGTGATGAAACTGACAGACGGCAAGGGCGCCAACCTGGTCGTCGATCCCGTCGGCGGCTCGACGCTCCAGAGCAGCATCATGTCGCTCGCCTATCGCGGGCGAATCTCGATGGTGGGCGCGGCGGGGCGCGAGGCGATGACGGTTGACGTGTCGCCGCTGATGGCGGGGAACCGCTCGCTTACGGGAGTCTTCCTGGGCGCGGAGATCATGACCGACCGCGCGCACAACATGATCCAGCGGCTCGTCGATGAAGCCGCGCGCGGCGAGTTCAAGGTCGTGATCGACAAGGAGTTTCCGCTGAAGGAAGCGGCAGCAGCGCACGCGTATATCGAGAGCCGCCAGGCGGTGGGACGCGTTTTGATGATTCCGTAATCGCGCCCGAGCCGGCAAATAAGAGAGCGATCCGCGCAGCATGCAGTCGCCCGTTGTACGTTGGCCTACTTCTCATTCCTTGTATTCGTGGTCCTTACCCGGTCTGACGTAGGTCCGTAACCACCTCGGTCACGACGTTGCCCACCCATAGCCGCGTTTGCGGTTCCTCGCGCAACGCATCGGGGTCGGTTGGGATCACGAATTCTCTGGCCTGTTCCAAGAGGCCGCGGCTCTCTGCCGAACTGCGCCATGCATTCATCTGCTCGGCACTTCAGAAGTGCTGGACCACGCTCCACTCGCGACCGTTGGGTTCGGTGGGGGCGCTGACTTCCGCACTAATGAAGCCAGGAACTCCCGCGGGAGACGTCGTCATCCGGGCGTGCCACGAGGAAAATGCTCCGTCCGCTCCATCGCGGAGTCTCAATCTCACCACCAGCGCCACCGACCCGGCGGACGGCTTAGTGTATAAATCGTCCATCGTCGACTGTTCTCCCTCCAACCGCGGAGACGCCCCAGGACTTATCTCGCTATTGATGAATACCGGAGGCTACACGACATTTACTATGAAATTCCCAGTACGCGCATGCCGTGCGTCTGTGCGCCGATTGCCAGTGTGCGGTCATGAGTAGTCATCGTCAGTTCCTCACCGGTGTTCTCGCGCCAGAGAAGCGCGCTGGCCAGATGAATTGCGTCAAGTGTGCCTAGTTCGGTCGGCACCGGCTGAGCCGCGCGATCGAGCACGGTCTCGTCGATCTCGACGAGTTCGAGCGAAGCGACTATCGCCAGGACTGCCTGCCGGCGCAGCGCAAGGTCCACATCCGGAAGTTGAACCCGGAGCCGCAACCGATCCAACGTTCTGAGGCTTTCTGTTGCCAGCAAGGCGCTCGAAACGCCCCGTTCAATCTGCGCATTTCGGCAGCGCGTTAGGCTGGCCAAGAGCCACTCGCAGCAGCACTGACGCGTCAACGTAGCGATCATCGATGCGGCTGGCGCTCCTCCATCAGCAAATCAACCACATCGAACTCGATTTTCAACGGCCTCGGCAATCGAACGCGATTGACCGGCGGACTGCCATGGGAGGGCTTGCGAATCTTCAAGGTCGCCTTCTCTCTGACTGGGACGATGTAGGCCACCGGAGTTTCTCGATCGAGAACCGCAATAGTCTGTCCGCGCCGCACCGATCGGAGGTATTCGCTGAGATGAGGCTTGAGTTTCGCAATGCCAACCTGCTTCATGACCTCGTCATGACCTGAAATGGTCACCATGGGAAGGAGAAGGCAGCGCCGAATGTTTTATTGCGGCAAGATCTCTTAGAACGCGAGTTCCATCAGAACTTCGTCGTCATACTTGCCATCGATTTCCACCTGGCGGGTCAGGCGGCCGCATTCGCGAAAGCCGAGCGACTCGTAGAATGCTTGCGCGCCCGAGTTCGAGCCGCGGACGAAAACGACGAGCTTCTCGTAGGCGTGGGCCCGCGCGAAATCGAAGGTCGCCGCCGCGAGCCGCGGTCCGATTCCTGTCCCGCGATAGTCCTTCAGCACGAAGGTGCCGAGCTGCCCGACGTGCAGGGTTGACGTCATGAAGTTCGACCATCGATCGAGCGTCTGAAAGCCGACGATGCGTCCACCATCTTCGGCGACAAAGCGCGCCTCGCGCGGCGAGAGCGCGCCCAGATACTCACGCTGCTCGTCGGGTGTGAATACGCGATCGACAGCCGAGTAGATTTTCTCGGCGACGATCGCTTCCCACACCGCGGATATTCCCGCGGCGTCTTCGAGGATGGCGCGGCGTATCGCTATTGTCATCCCAAGATCCTTCTCAGCCTTCGAGTTGGTGCGTGGCGCAGCACTCAGTCTAGACTTGCCGCGATGAGATCCGTACCTGCTGCCTTCGCCGCCGCCGCGCTGTTGCTTTCGCTCGCCGCTCCCGCGCGCGCGCAGAGCCACAAGGATACGATTCTCGGTGTTGCGCTGTCGCCGGCCCACATGCCGAACTTCTCGAGCGCCGACTTGAGCGCGTTTTTCGACGAGGCCACGGTGATCGGAAATCATATCGTATGGATCTGCGAGTGGGAGTCGATGCCGCCGTTCGGGCAAATCAAGGCGGTCCACGACATGGCGGTGGCGGACGAGCTCAAGTTCCATTTCTATATCAGTCCGATCGCGCTCTTCGGCGGCCGAAAGAATCCCGCGATTCCAAAGTCGGTGGGAGGCACAAGCTTCGCCGATCCCAAGGTGCGAGAGGCTTACAAAGATGAGGTGCTGACGCTGGCGTCGCTGAATCCCGACTACCTGGGCCTCGCAACCGAGGTCAACTTCCTCGCGCAGAACCCGACTGAGTATGCGGCCTTTGTTTCACTGGTCGGCGAGACGTACGAAGTCGTCAAGCGGAAGTATCCTGACCAGGCGGTGACGATCAGTTTCCAGTGGGAAGTGATGAAGTCGCAAAAGCAATTCGAGCTGCTGAAGCAGTTTGCGGGAATCGTCGATGTGTACTCATTCACTACTTACCCAGACGCGTTCGGCGTTCCGCAAAAAGTGCCGGGGAATTATTACTCTGCAATCCGCCGATATCTGCCAACGCAGCGCGTGGGCATTTCAGAATTCGGCTGGAGTTCGGCGCCGCCGTCGAGCGAGCGCGACCAGGCGACCTGGTATGGACGAATTCCGGAGTTGATGGCGAGCGTGCGGCCGGAGTACGTATCGCTGGCGCTGCTCCACGATGTGGCATTGTTCACGGGCGAGCTCGAGCGCCTTAACCATGTGGGAATCCGCTTAATCGACGACGAACCCAAGCCAAGCTGGATGACGATCGTCAACCTACCCGAGATGCACTAACCATCAATTGGTCGGAAGGCCGGGCGCCGGGAACTTGCGGCAAGTCTCGCGTACCTCGCCCGCGATCTCCGCAAGCGCCGCGTCGTCGCCGGCTTTCTGGATCGCTTCGTCCATCCACTTGCCGATCTGCCGCATCTCCGACTCGCCCATCCCGCGCGACGTGACCGCCGGCGTGCCTATGCGGAGTCCGCTCGGGCTGAAGGGCCGGCGTGGATCGTAGGGCACGGTGTTGTAGTTGGTGACGAGCCCGGCCTTGTCGAGGGCCTGCGCGCCCTTGCGGCCGATCACCTTCTTATTCGTCAAATCGATCAGAATGAGATGATTGTCCGTCCCTCCCGACACGAGTTGGAAGCCGCGCGCGAGCAGCTCGTCGGCGAGAGCCTTGGCGTTGCGCACGACCTGCTCAGCGTAGCGTTTGAAATCGGGAGTCGCGGCCTCCTTGAGCGTCACGGCGATCGCGGCGGTGGTGTGATTGTGCGGGCCCCCCTGGAGTCCC
>JASHQJ010000007.1 GCA_030037595.1 Candidatus Binataceae bacterium | reverse complement strand
GGCCCGCGGCATAAAGCGCCTGGCCCCAGAGGAGCAGCGCTTCGGCTTCCTCGAACGGCACCTGGAATCGCCGGTAAATCTCGATGGCCTTTCCGAAGTTCGCTTCCGCGTCCTGCAATCTTCCTTGCGCCGCCGCAAGAACCGCCTCGGCGCGGATGACGTTTCCCTCCAAACCGCGCCAATCCTCACCGGCCTTCACGATCTCGCGGCATCGCGCGATCTCACGCGCGGCGGCTTCGAGGTGACCGAGCCGCACATGTATCTCCGCAGAAGCGGGCCGCACTGCCATCTCGTGCGCCAGTTGTAACTCGCCCTTGGCGGCATCGAGGATCGTGTCGAACGTTGCGAGCGCTTCGTCGGGCCTGCCGGTCACACGGCAGATATCGGCGAGGACGGCATGGCAGCTCGCCAGCGACGTCAGATCACCGGCATTGCGCAATTTCGGGATTTTCTCCCTAACAAGAGCCTCTGCCTCGTCCCATCTTCCCTCACAAAGGAGAATGTCAGACCGGTATTGCGTAGGCGCAGCCTCCAGAGAGATACCTCGAACGCCCGCCAAATCGCCGCCGCGTGCCAGCGCGTCAGCAAAGAGTGCTGTCAGCACCGGCCGGTATTGCGCGATGCGAGGCTTGCTCAGCTCGCGCTGGTAACATTGGAGAGCGTCGGGAATATCAAGCACGAAAACGCGGCAAGTTCCGCTGCTCCAGGTCGAGATTAACGCGAGATGCCCGATGTTAAGGCGATCGATTCTCTGCCACGCCTCCTCCTGCACCCTCCGACTCTCCCCTAATCGGCCAGCTTCGACCAGGTGGATCGCATACTGAATAGCCGTCCCGGCCCATCGCGCGTCGTCGTGAAAGCGCTCCGCGATTTCCATCCCAAGCTTGCCCGCCGCCAACCCTTCTTCGGTGTGCCGGCTGATGAATGCAGTTTGAGTGATTCCGGTGTACACGCGTGCCAGCGCCAATTCCTCGGCTCCACGGGAAAGTATCTCCTTGGCCTTGGCAAAGTGCTCCCGCGCGCGCACGATGTCCGTCGTCTCGGCATCGGGGACGGCATAGTAGATTCCGAGCGACGCGTGGCACTCCGCGACTCGGGCATCGTCATTGAGGCTCTGATATAGGGCAAGCGCGGCTTCCGCGTACCGAATCGCCGCGCCGTAGTCGATCATGAAGCAGAGGCCCGCGAGCTGGTACGATAGAGACGCGCGGCGCACGGGATTGCGGAACTCTCCTTTCATGAGATCCAGCGCTCTTTCCCAATGCGCCCGGGCCTCCTGGTAGGCAAAGACCTCGGAGGCGGCGGCGCCGGCGCCGAGCGAGTATTCGATCGCCTTTTCAGTGACGCCGGCGGCACTGAAGTGATGCGCGAGCGACGCCTGATGTGGCTTCAGGTCGTCGTGATGGATTTTTTCGATCGCCGCGCCGATTTCGCCATGCAGCTCGACACGCCTGTTGGCCGACAGATCCTTGTACAGCACCTCGCGAACCAGCGCGTGAGAAAATCTGTATTGCCACTGCGGCGCGCCGCCATCGGTGACGATTCCGACCCGCTCAGCCTCGTCCATCCGATCAACGATCTGAACCACCGCAAACTCGGAGACCGCCTCGAGCAATCGGCTGCTGAAGTCGTTGCCGATCGCCGACGCGATCGACAGAATTGTGCGGGTCTCCTCGGAGAGTGCGGCGAGGCGCCGGCGAATCGATTCCCGGACGCCATCGGGAATCTCGAAGGAAGCGGCTGTGCTATCGATTTTTCCTTCGCCGATTAACAGCCGGACGACGCCTTCAACAAAAAGCGGGCTGCCGCTGGTCGCCTTGTAAAGGTCCGACACGAGCGTGGTCTTTGCCTTCTGTCCTGAGCTCTGTTCGATGAACTGCGCGACCTCGTTCTGGCTCAGGCCAGCGAGCGGGATCGTCAGTCCCTCGCGATTCAAGTCGCCGACCAGCCTGCCCAGTTCAGGAGACTGTCTGACTTCGGCTTCGCGATAGGTGCCGATCATCGCGATGCGCGCGCCCCTAATTTCGCGTGCGATGAAGCGGAGCATCTGCAGCGATGGATGGTCCGCGTCGTGGAGATCGTCAACTATGATCAGCAGCGGCGCGGTGCGCGCCGCGTTCTTCAGAAAGTTCGCCACGGCGCCGAAGAGTCGAAAGCGCGCCGATTCCTGATCGGCGATCGCACCGTTTTCTCCCGGTGTTGGGCGCGAAGCCCGGAATTCCGGAATCAGCTGGCTGATTTCTTTGGTGCCGGGTCCCAGCAGGACTTCCAGTTGGACCGCGTCGCGGCCCTCGGCGCAGGCGCGGATAACCTGGATAATCGGCCAATAGGGTGGTGCGCCGTCCCCCTCCCAACATCGTCCCCAGAGCACCTGTACGCCACGTTCCGCTGCGAGTTGCGCGAGTTCGTCGGCGAGCCTCGTCTTACCGATTCCCGCTTCACCCGCGAGAAGGAAAAGACTTCCGCACCCAGCGATTGCTTCGTCTAGGCCGGCACGCAACTCTGCCAATTCCCTTGTCCGGCCAACAAAAGTCGCGGCCGAACCGGTTGGTTCCGGCGAAACTGAATCCTCCATGCTGCGAGCCGGATCCTCCTCCAGGGTCCGCGCCTGAACGATACGGCAATTGTTTGCTACAAAGTGCTACTCGCTTTCGAACAGAATTTCCAACTTTTCAATTCTCGTCCTGCGCCCTGGCTGGTCGGAGATCAACGCTGCACGAGGGATGCGTGCTTTAAGGGCTGATGCCTGGTTAACCCATCGGATGACAGATTAGCGAACCTGAAAACAAAAGGGCCGCGACTGGTGTCGCGGCCCGCGTCAGAAATCGTAAATCAGCTCAAAACGCGGCCCCGCCGGCGTCGGCATGATGTCCACGCTATCGTTCGAGAAGGCATCGAACGTGTACGTATTTCCGGTATCGGACGAGTACATGTTGACGATGCCCGCGCAGAATCCGTCGATCGCGTTCACGGAGACGCAAGTGTTGCCGGGATGATCGTAGCCCTCTTCGCAAGGCGAATCGTGGCTCGCGGATATAGCGCCTCCCACGGTGCCTCCGCAGTCCTGAAACAGAATTCCGATCGGATCATGACTACAGGCGTCGAGTTTGAAGTTGGAGCCGTCCACCTCGAGGTCCGCGATATCTACTGCTGAGCGGTTCTTCACGAAGATTTGAGGACATGACGAACCGTCGAGACAGAGCCGATCAACCGACGACGGATAGATTATCGTTGGCAGCGATACGGGTCCCCCATGGAGTCGTGACTCGATGCCGATCGGCGTCAGATTCGTTTCGATCAAGACTGACTCGGCATAGGTTCCGGGACATACCGGCACGGTGTCACCGGCGTTGGCTGCGTTAACAGCTTCCTGGATTGTCGAGTAAGGGCTGCTCCCCTGGCAGGTTCCAACCGTGAGGGTCGCGGCAAACGCCGGTCCTCCATAAAGACGCGCGCCGACCCTGTGGCAAAAGCCATCGGTACGGATTTGACGGGTGCTTTGAAGCCGGACTTTCGGCTTCTTTTTTCTCTCGACTCTCGATGAATTCAACGGTTTTGTACGGGTACGCGATGTCCTCTGCACAAGCCGTCAACACGGTGTGGCTTCTCACACCGAGGGAAAAGCGAACCTCCGACAGATCCAATCGCGTGTTTATGGCGACGTGGCAGCGGATATGCGGTGCAGCAGCGCCAGGCCGTCGGTGTCGTAGGGTAGCTTCCGTACAACCTTGAATTGGTCAAGGGTCGCGCTCTCGTTCTTCAGCGCGGAGGGGCCTGCGATCACGTATCCGTCGGGTACCGCGTCGGGCGGATGCGGCAGCTTCGAGGTGCATCGCCGCAGATAGAAGATGAGCGGTTCCTTCGCGCCGTCGATTCCTATGTCGTAGAGCGTCACATCGGGGCCAACGATTTTGTCAACCGCGGCGGCGGCGGCGCGGTACGAACCCGGCTGAAAGCCATCGGCGGGCGAGCGCCCGAAAAGGCTCGTGATGGGCCACTCGAGCATCTCAGCAACCGTGAGCCGCTTGTCGCATCCCCGAAGTTCATAGGCGGGTATGAAAATGAAATTGACGAAGCCGAGGACGAGGCAGACCGCGACAAGGCCGCGGTAGATACTCACGCCGAAGCGCGGCACCAGCCGCGCAATGACCCACCACGAGAGCAGCACCGCGGAAGGCGGCCATAGCGGTAACAAATAGTCACGTCGCTTGTAGGCCGCGAAGTTGAAGAACACAACGGTGACGATCCAGAAGATTGCGAGGAACCTTGCCGTCAGCGCCGCGTGGTTTGCCTCTGATTCCGACGCGTCGCCCGGCGCTCCGCGCGAGACAAGTGCGACGACGACGGCGATCGGCACCAGCACGCTGAGCGGAATCGAATTCAAAAAGAGCGGCTGCAGGTAGTACCACTGCGTCATCGCCCCGAGTTTCCCGAAGAAGCGGCCGAAGTTTTCACTGCCGAGTTGAAGCTGAAGGAACGAGTATTGCCGGCCCACCAGGCACGCGACGTACCAGCTCGCGGCGAGCGCCGCACCCAGGATCAGCGGACCAGGCTTGAACATATCGACGAGCGTGCTCCATCGCCGTTCCCACGAGAGGAATACCATAATAGCTAAGCCCGGAAGGATCGCGCCGACGGGTCCTTTCGCGAGCACGCCGAGTCCCATCGCGATCGCCAGCAGATAGTGAAGCGCGCGCCGCGCTCGCACTGCATCAGCGTCGCCTTCGAGCGAAAGCCAACCGAAGAATGAGAAGAGCGCGAGCGCTTCGAAGAACGTCAGCGTCATATCGACCAGGCCGATGCGCCCCTGGCTCACGTATTGGAACGATCCCGCCAGGATGAGGCCCGACAGGATTGCGCCACGCGTGCCAAGAAGGCCGGCCGCGAAGAGCATCGTGAGGACCGCGCCCGCGGTTGCATAGAGCGCGGACGGCAGCCGCAGATTGAAGGCCGTGACGACATCTTGTCCGCGGATTTTGTCGAGCGCGAACGAGGTCCAGTGAAAGAGCGGTGGCTTGTACATTGGGATGCGGCAGTTATCGAGCGGAAACAAAAGCTCGCCATGCTCGACCATCCGTTGAACGTACACCGCCATCGTGGCTTCGCTGCCGCCGCATACGTCGCTCGCGCCGAGGCGGTTGATCGTAAGCACGCCAATCAGCAGTGCGATCGCGGCGATCGGCAGTAGCCCTCTGGGCGAGAGCGAATGTCGCAAGGTCATCAGATCACGAGGCGTGGCGCGCGGCGTCGAGCACCTCTTCGACGTTGCCCGCGGCGCTAATCCCAAGGACATGATGGCTATGCCAGAGCGCGTAGAACAACAGGCTCCAGGACGCGACGTGATTGCGCTCCGGATCGGCGAAGCCGCGACGGACAACCTCGCGCGAGAAGACCTCGGCGATTCCGGGCGCGTTTGAAACCAGCTCTTCGATGGCGGCCTTCCTTCGCGAGATCCATTCGCCGACGGGAGGATTGAATCCCAGCTTCGATGCGTACGGCTCGGCGCTGGGGACGTTGCTCGCGAGCCAATCGCGGAGCAGCTTTTTGCTCATCGCGGTTGTCGCCTTCATCTCGTCGGGAAGGCGAAACGCGAAGTCGGCAACGACGGGATCGAGAAAGGGTGTTCGGCCTTCAAGACCGTTCGCCATCAGGCAGCGATCGAGCTTGATGAGCAAATCGTTGGGCAGCCATTCGGCGCAATCGGCCGCTTGCAACTTCTGGATGAAGGTGCGATCGGCGCGCGCCTCGTTGTGCTCTGCGATCGCTAGCCCGTCGCGCCATCCGTCGAACGCGCCGTTGACGTGCGCGACGCGATCGAATTCGCCATGCGTGCGAGCGTTGCGCGTGAACATCCCGCCAAGCCATCGCGCGCGGCGATAGCGGCTGTAGCCGCAAAACATCTCGTCGCCGCCTTCGCCGGTCAGCACCACTTTGACATGATTCTTCGCCATCGCTGCGAGCGCGTAGGTCGGAACCGTCGCGGGATCTGTCGTCGGATCGTCGAGCGCCTCGGCGACGCGCGGCGCAAGCGCCCAGAAGTCGCGCTCGGTCACCTCGAGCACGTGATGCTCAGCGCCGACCGCGCTCGCGACGCGGCGCGCGTGCGCAAGTTCGTCCGCCGCGCGGCTTCCGGGGAATGTCACGGTGAATGCGACGATCGGATTCGGCGAGCATCGCTTCATCAGATGCGCGAGCGCGGTGGAATCGATTCCGCTCGAGAGGAAGAGACCGTAGGGAACGTCGGAGCGAAGGTGGTGCACGACGGTGTCGCGCAAAATTCCGTCGAGCATGCGAAGAGCGTCGGCGTGATCGATCTTCTGCGGCGGGCCCTCGGGCAGAGCGAGGCGCCGCCGGCGCTCGACGATCCTGCCGCCCTCAACGACTAGTGTTTCGCCGGGCAATGCGCGCTGGATACCGGCGAAAATCGTCTCACGGCCGGTCGTGAACTTGAGCTGGAACAGCTCGGCGCGGGCGCGCTCGCGAATCGCGGGTTTCACTAGACCTGCTGCAATCAGGGCCTGCGGCTCGGAGGCGAAGGCGAAGCCTCCGGGTGTCTCGACGTAGTAGAGCGGCTTGATTCCGAACGGATCGCGGGTTAGCACGAGCCGCGCCGCCGCGGGGTCGTGGATCGCAATCGCGTACATGCCGCGGAGGTCATCGGCGAAGCCGAGGCCCCTGCGGCTATATAGATGAAGAGCAGATTCACAATCCGAGCCGGTCCGGAAGTGGACGTCGGTCAATCCGGCGCGCAATTCCCGATCATTATATATCTCGCCGTTGGCGACCAGGGTTACGTCGTCGGTCTCCTGGAGCGGCTGATCGCCAGTGGCGAGGTCGATAATCGCGAGGCGGGTGTTGAAGAGACCGACGCTGCCGGCGACATACTGGCCGCTGCCGTCGGGACCTCGATGCGCGAGTGCCGTGCGCATCGCGGCGAGAATGGCCGTGTCGGCCGGGCGGCCGCCGGAGGTTTGCATTCCGCCGATCCCGCACATTGACTATTTGATGGTTTGAAGCACGACCCAGGCGTTGACAGCGCCAGCATAGCAGCAGCGCGGGTGGGGCGCGACACACGGGGCGTCACGGCAAGCGTCGGGCGCTGCACCCTCACCGCGAAGCGGTCTGCTAGCAAGCCGCTTCGCCGCCTCTCCCGGCGTGCAGCTTCCGCCCGAGGCGTCAGCCGCGGGCGAGGCTGTTCGGAAGATCCGCGCGGTTACTGGCAGACTGAGCAGAGTCTACAGCATCGGTTGCAGGAATCGGGCGAGCGTTTCCTTGACGCGCTCGAAAAGCGGGCGCTCCTGCCACTGCGCGAGCCTGACCTCGCGCGCGTTCTGAAGATCGCTCATGAACATCTCGTTCATTTGATCAGCGAAGCGCACGCTCAGCACGACGGTGTTGATTTCGTCGTTGCGTGCGATGCTCCACCAATCGAGATTCGAGGAGCCGACGGTTGACCAGACGCCGTCGATGGTTGCGGTCTTGGCGTGGAGCATCTCGCCATCCCACAGAAAGATTCTGACGCCGGATTCGAGCAGGGCTGTGAAGTTTGCGCGAGCGGCCGGTTGGATTAATGATTGGTTGGTCTTGCCGGGGAGCAGCAGGCGCACATCGACGCCGCGGCGAGCGGCAGCTTCGAGTGATTCGATCATCTGCGGTCCGGGCGCGAAGTACGCGTCAGTTATATAGACGTTGGATTCGGCATTGCGGATCGCGGAGATGAGAGTGACGTAAATGGTGCTGAATTCCTCGGGCGCGCTGCCGAGCACACTGACGATCTCGGCACCGTAGTTGTGGAGCGCTGGAAAGTAATCCGCGAAGTCGAGTTGCGGACCGCCCTGCTGCAACCAGTTACCGATGAACAGTTCCTGGAACTCCGAGACCGCGGGACCTTCGACCTGCACATCGGTATCGCGCCACGATTGGAGGATCTGCGCAGCCGACGGTTTTCTCATCTTGAGGAGGCGGCCACTGTAAACCGCGGAGATATTGATGCCGCCGGTGATCGCGAGCCTGCCATCTATGATCATCAACTTGCGATGGTCGCGATGGAGCGGCGACCATCGAAAACCCGTCGCCAGTGGATTCAGCGGATCGAACTCGATCACGTTAATGCCGCTCGCGCGCATCCGATCGAATATCCGATCTGTGCTGAAGAGCGAGCCGAAGCCGTCGTAGATCACATTGACCTGGACGCCCTGCTTTTGCTTTGCGATCAGCGCGTCGGCGAATCGATCGCCCATCGTGTCGGCATCGAAAATGTAAGTTTCGAGGTTGATGTTGTACTCGGCAGTTTCAATCGCGCCGAACATCGCGTGATAGGTGGCAGGGCCGTTTTCGAGCAGGGTCACCTTGTTGCCGGTTACGAGGGGGCTTCCGCTAATCGCTTGCGCGAACGAGAGTTGGCGCGCGAGTTTGTGGTTCGTGCCGCTGCGTGTCTCGATCCGCTGGATTAGTGCCTCGCTCTGGCTCATGGAGAGCGGGCCCTGGTCGGTGACGACCTCGGACGGCTGCCGGCACAACGAGCGCTCATGCATCAGCTCGAAGGTATTGGGCAGCGTTCCGCATCCGCCGAGGCAGAGCATCAGCATGATCAGTGCGACTCGCCGGCCCCGTGATGGAGCTGCCGGGGGCATGACTCAGTGCTTGGCGCGATCCTTTGCCGGACCGTCGCCAAGGCTCAGGTTGTGCGCCGAATTCACGAGCGCGACGTGGGTGAATGCTTGCGGGAAGTTGCCGAGCTGACGCTTTGCGATCGGATCGTATTGCTCGGCGAGCAGGCCGACGTCATTGCGCAGCGCGAGCAGGCGTTCGAACAATTCGTTTGCTTCATCGAGCCGGTGCGCCAGTGCGAGATTATCGACCAGCCAGAAGGTGCAGGCGAGGAATGCGCCCTCGCCTGCCGGCAGCCCATCGACGCCGCGCTCGCTCGAGTAGCGCATCAGGAGGCCGTCGTGCATCAGCTCGCGTTGGATCGTCTCGACGGTGCCGACCATCCGCGGATCGTCGGGAGGCAGGAAGCCGACCAGCGGCATCAGCAGCAGGGAAGCGTCGAGATCGGACGAACCATAATATTGCACGAAGGTGTTGCGCTTGGCGTCGAACCCGCGCGAGCAGATCTCCGCGCGAATCGTTTCTCTCAATTCTTTCCATGGGGCCACCTCGCCCGGCGCGCCGAAGCGCTCGACCGCCTTGATCGATCGATCGACGGCGACCCATGCCATCAGCTTTGAATGAGTGAAGTGTTCGCGGTCGCCGCGCACTTCCCAGATGCCGTCGTCAGGATGCGTCCAGCTCGAGCAGACGACGTCGACCAGGCCCTCCTGCAGGCGCCATGCTTCGTCGTTCGCTTCGAGGCCGACCTTGCGCGCGACATGCATCGAATCGATCACCTCGCCGTACACGTCGAGCTGGAACTGCTCATGTGCGGCGTTGCCGACGCGGACCGGCCGGCTCTTTTCATAGCCCTCGAGCCACGGCAGCTCGAGCTCAGGCAGGTCGCGCTCGCCGGCGAGCGCGACCTGCCTGAGCTCGAGCTGCCGTGGCTCGAGGGCTATGAAAAGAGCCGGCCGGTCCGCGTCGGCAACGCCGCACATGAGCAGTTCCAGCTCGACGTGTACGGCGAGGTGATCGATTCGATGCATGTCGCGCGCAAGGTCGGCCTCGAAGCGAACGACGAAGCATGGCGCCTGCAGGAGGGCCTGGTCGACGTCGTCTGCTCGAGCTGGACGCATCCTGACGACGGCATCTGGGAAGTGCGCGGCGACCGCGAACACTTCACTCATTCAAAGCTGATGGCATGGGTCGCCGTCGATCGATCGATCAAGGCGGTCGAGCGCTTCGGCGCGCCGGGCGAGGTGGCCCCATGGAAAGAATTGAGAGAAACGATTCGCGCGGAGATCTGCTCGCGCGGGTTCGACGCCAAGCGCAACACCTTCGTGCAATATTATGGTTCGTCCGATCTCGACGCTTCCCTGCTGCTGATGCCGCTGGTCGGCTTCCTGCCTCCCGACGATCCGCGGATGGTCGGCACCGTCGAGACGATCCAACGCGAGCTGATGCACGACGGCCTCCTGATGCGCTACTCGAGCGAGCGCGGCGTCGATGGGCTGCCGGCAGGCGAGGGCGCATTCCTCGCCTGCACCTTCTGGCTGGTCGATAATCTCGCACTGGCGCACCGGCTCGATGAAGCAAACGAATTGTTCGAACGCCTGCTCGCGCTGCGCAATGACGTCGGCCTGCTCGCCGAGCAATACGATCCGATCGCAAAGCGTCAGCTCGGCAACTTCCCGCAAGCATTCACCCACGTCGCGCTCGTGAATTCGGCGCACAACCTGAGCCTTGGCGACGGTCCGGCAAAGGATCGCGCCAAGCACTGAGTCATGCCCCCGGCAGCTCCATCACGGGGCCGGCGAGTCGCACTGATCATGCTGATGCTCTGCCTCGGCGGATGCGGAACGCTGCCCAATACCTTCGAGCTGATGCATGAGCGCTCGTTGTGCCGGCAGCCGTCCGAGGTCGTCACCGACCAGGGCCCGCTCTCCATGAGCCAGAGCGAGGCACTAATCCAGCGGATCGAGACACGCAGCGGCACGAACCACAAACTCGCGCGCCAACTCTCGTTCGCGCAAGCGATTAGCGGAAGCCCCCTCGTAACCGGCAACAAGGTGACCCTGCTCGAAAACGGCCCTGCCACCTATCACGCGATGTTCGGCGCGATTGAAACTGCCGAGTACAACATCAACCTCGAAACTTACATTTTCGATGCCGACACGATGGGCGATCGATTCGCCGACGCGCTGATCGCAAAGCAAAAGCAGGGCGTCCAGGTCAATGTGATCTACGACGGCTTCGGCTCGCTCTTCAGCACAGATCGGATATTCGATCGGATGCGCGCGAGCGGCATTAACGTGATCGAGTTCGATCCGCTGAATCCACTGGCGACGGGTTTTCGATGGTCGCCGCTCCATCGCGACCATCGCAAGTTGATGATCATAGATGGCAGGCTCGCGATCACCGGCGGCATCAATATCTCCGCGGTTTACAGTGGCCGCCTCCTCAAGATGAGAAAACCGTCGGCTGCGCAGATCCTCCAATCGTGGCGCGATACCGATGTGCAGGTCGAAGGTCCCGCGGTCTCGGAGTTCCAGGAACTGTTCATCGGTAACTGGTTGCAGCAGGGCGGTCCGCAACTCGACTTCGCGGATTACTTTCCAGCGCTCCACAACTACGGTGCCGAGATCGTCAGTGTGCTCGGCAGCGCGCCCGAGGAATTCAGCACCATTTACGTCACTCTCATCTCCGCGATCCGCAATGCCGAATCCAACGTCTATATAACTGACGCGTACTTCGCGCCCGGACCGCAGATGATCGAATCACTCGAAGCTGCCGCTCGCCGCGGCGTCGATGTGCGCCTGCTGCTCCCCGGCAAGACCAACCAATCATTAATCCAACCGGCCGCTCGCGCAAACTTCACAGCCCTGCTCGAATCCGGCGTCAGAATCTTTCTGTGGGATGGCGAGATGCTCCACGCCAAGACCGCAACCATCGACGGCGTCTGGTCAACCGTCGGCTCCTCGAATCTCGATTGGTGGAGCATCGCACGCAACGACGAAATCAACACCGTCGTGCTGAGCGTGCGCTTCGCTGATCAAATGAACGAGATGTTCATGAGCGATCTTCAGAACGCGCGCGAGGTCAGGCTCGCGCAGTGGCAGGAGCGCCCGCTTTTCGAGCGCGTCAAGGAAACGCTCGCCCGATTCCTGCAACCGATGCTGTAGACTCTGCTCAGTCTGCCAGTAACCGCGCGGATCTTCCGAACAGCCTCGCCCGCGGCTGACGCCTCGGGCGGAAGCTGCACGCCGGGAGAGGCGGCGAAGCGGCTTGCTAGCAGACCGCTTCGCGGTGAGGGTGCAGCGCCCGACGCTTGCCGTGACGCCCCGTGTGTCGCGCCCCACCCGCGCTGCTGCTATGCTGGCGCTGTCAACGCCTGGGTCGTGCTTCAAACCATCAAATAGTCAATGTGCGGGATCGGCGGAATGCAAACCTCCGGCGGCCGCCCGGCCGACACGGCCATTCTCGCCGCGATGCGCACGGCACTCGCGCATCGAGGTCCCGACGGCAGCGGCCAGTATGTCGCCGGCAGCGTCGGTCTCTTCAACACCCGCCTCGCGATTATCGACCTCGCCACTGGCGATCAGCCGCTCCAGGAGACCGACGACGTAACCCTGGTCGCCAACGGCGAGATATATAATGATCGGGAATTGCGCGCCGGATTGACCGACGTCCACTTCCGGACCGGCTCGGATTGTGAATCTGCTCTTCATCTATATAGCCGCAGGGGCCTCGGCTTCGCCGATGACCTCCGCGGCATGTACGCGATTGCGATCCACGACCCCGCGGCGGCGCGGCTCGTGCTAACCCGCGATCCGTTCGGAATCAAGCCGCTCTACTACGTCGAGACACCCGGAGGCTTCGCCTTCGCCTCCGAGCCGCAGGCCCTGATTGCAGCAGGTCTAGTGAAACCCGCGATTCGCGAGCGCGCCCGCGCCGAGCTGTTCCAGCTCAAGTTCACGACCGGCCGTGAGACGATTTTCGCCGGTATCCAGCGCGCATTGCCCGGCGAAACACTAGTCGTTGAGGGCGGCAGGATCGTCGAGCGCCGGCGGCGCCTCGCTCTGCCCGAGGGCCCGCCGCAGAAGATCGATCACGCCGACGCTCTTCGCATGCTCGACGGAATTTTGCGCGACACCGTCGTGCACCACCTTCGCTCCGACGTTCCCTACGGTCTCTTCCTCTCGAGCGGAATCGATTCCACCGCGCTCGCGCATCTGATGAAGCGATGCTCGCCGAATCCGATCGTCGCATTCACCGTGACATTCCCCGGAAGCCGCGCGGCGGACGAACTTGCGCACGCGCGCCGCGTCGCGAGCGCGGTCGGCGCTGAGCATCACGTGCTCGAGGTGACCGAGCGCGACTTCTGGGCGCTTGCGCCGCGCGTCGCCGAGGCGCTCGACGATCCGACGACAGATCCCGCGACGGTTCCGACCTACGCGCTCGCAGCGATGGCGAAGAATCATGTCAAAGTGGTGCTGACCGGCGAAGGCGGCGACGAGATGTTTTGCGGCTACAGCCGCTATCGCCGCGCGCGATGGCTTGGCGGGATGTTCACGCGCAACGCTCGCACGCATGGCGAATTCGATCGCGTCGCGCACGTCAACGGCGCGTTCGACGGATGGCGCGACGGGCTAGCGATCGCAGAGCACAACGAGGCGCGCGCCGATCGCACCTTCATCCAGAAGTTGCAAGCGGCCGATTGCGCCGAATGGCTGCCCAACGATTTGCTCATCAAGCTCGATCGCTGCCTGATGGCGAACGGTCTTGAAGGCCGAACACCCTTTCTCGATCCCGTCGTTGCCGACTTCGCGTTTCGCCTTCCCGACGAGATGAAGGCGACAACCGCGATGAGCAAAAAGCTGCTCCGCGATTGGCTCGCGAGCAACGTCCCCAGCGCCGAGCCGTACGCATCGAAGCTGGGATTCAATCCTCCCGTCGGCGAATGGATCTCGCGAAGGAAGGCCGCCATCGAAGAGCTGGTTTCAAACGCGCCCGGAATCGCCGAGGTCTTCTCGCGCGAGGTTGTCCGTCGCGGCTTCGCCGATCCGGAGCGCAATCACGTCGCGTCCTGGAGCCTGTTGTTCTACGCGCTCTGGCATAGCCATCATGTCCTTGGGATTAGCGCCGCGGGCAACGTCGAAGAGGTGCTCGACGCCGCGCGCCACGCCTCGTGATCTGATGACCTTGCGACATTCGCTCTCGCCCAGAGGGCTACTGCCGATCGCCGCGATCGCACTGCTGATTGGCGTGCTTACGATCAACCGCCTCGGCGCGAGCGACGTATGCGGCGGCAGCGAAGCCACGATGGCGGTGTACGTTCAACGGATGGTCGAGCATGGCGAGCTTTTGTTTCCGCTCGATAACTGCCGCATCCCAATGTACAAGCCACCGCTCTTTCACTGGACCTCGTTCGCGCTCGACAAAATCCGCGGACAAGATGTCGTCACGGCCTTCAATCTGCGGCTGCCGTCCGCGCTCTATGCAACCGCGGGCGCGGTCCTCACGATGCTCTTCGCGGCCGGCCTTCTTGGCACGCGTGGCGCAATCCTGTCGGGCCTCATCCTGGCGGGATCGTTCCAATACGTGAGCCAGGGGCGCATCGGCCTGGTCGATATGACGCTGACGTTCTTCGAAGCGCTCGCGCTCTTCTCATTCTTCGGTTGGCTTTCGCTCGAAGGCGACGCTGATGCAGTGCGAGCGCGGCGCGCGCTTCACTATCTGCTGGCGATCGCGATGGGACTCGGCGTGCTCGCGAAAGGACCCGTCGGCGCGATCCTTCCGGGCTTAGCTATTATGGTATTCCTCTCGTGGGAACGGCGATGGAGCACGCTCGTCGATATGTTCAAGCCTGGTCCGCTGATCCTGGGTGCGGCGCTCGCCGCGAGCTGGTACGTCGCGTGCCTGGTGGGCCGGCAATACTCGTTCCTTCAGCTTCAACTCGGCAGTGAAAACTTCGGCCGCTTCTTCGGGAAACTCGGGGCGATGACGCAGTGGTACTACCTGCAGCCGCTCTTTTTGAATTCGATTCCGCTCAGCGTGCTGGTGCCGATCGCCGTCGTCGTCGCACTTGTCTCGCGCGGAGCGCCGGGCGACGCGTCGGAATCAGAGGCAAACCACGCGGCGCTGACGGCAAGGTTCCTCGCAATCTTCTGGATCGTCACCGTTGTGTTCTTCAACTTCGCGGCCTACAAGCGACGTGACTATTTGTTACCGCTATGGCCGCCTTCCGCGGTGCTGCTCTCGTGGTGGGTCATTGCGCGGCTGGTGCCGCGCTTCGGCGTGAGTATCTACCGCGGCCTTGTCGCGGTCTGCCTCGTCCTCGGCTTCGTCAATTTCATTTTCATACCCGCCTATGAACTTCGGGGATGCGACAAGCGGCTCACGGTTGCTGAGATGCTCGAGTGGCCCATCACGAGCCTTTTCGGGCGCTCGCCCGCCGATGGCTTTCAGCCGGGTTCGTACCGCGCCGCCGCCGCCGCGGTTGACAAAATCGTTGGCCCCGATGTGACGCTCTACGACATAGGAATCGACGGCGCGAAGGAACCGCTCATCTTCTATCTGCGGCGATGCACCTCGAAGCTGCCGCATCCGCCCGACGCGGTACCCGACGGATACGTGATCGCAGGCCCCTCCGCGCTGAAGAACGAGAGCGCGACCCTTGACCAATTCAAGGTTGTACGGAAGCTACCCTACGACACCGACGGCCTGGCGCTGCTGCACCGCATATCCGCTGCCACGTCGCCATAAACACGCGATTGGATCTGTCGGAGGTTCGCTTTTCCCTCGGTGTGAGAAGCCACACCGTGTTGACGGCTTGTGCAGAGGACATCGCGTACCCGTACAAAACCGTTGAATTCATCGAGAGTCGAGAGAAAAAAGAAGCCGAAAGTCCGGCTTCAAAGCACCCGTCAAATCCGTACCGATGGCTTTTGCCACAGGGTCGGCGCGCGTCTTTATGGAGGACCGGCGTTTGCCGCGACCCTCACGGTTGGAACCTGCCAGGGGAGCAGCCCTTACTCGACAATCCAGGAAGCTGTTAACGCAGCCAACGCCGGTGACACCGTGCCGGTATGTCCCGGAACCTATGCCGAGTCAGTCTTGATCGAAACGAATCTGACGCCGATCGGCATCGAGTCACGACTCCATGGGGGACCCGTATCGCTGCCAACGATAATCTATCCGTCGTCGGTTGATCGGCTCTGTCTCGACGGTTCGTCATGTCCTCAAATCTTCGTGAAGAACCGCTCAGCAGTAGATATCGCGGACCTCGAGGTGGACGGCTCCAACTTCAAACTCGACGCCTGTAGTCATGATCCGATCGGAATTCTGTTTCAGGACTGCGGAGGCACCGTGGGAGGCGCTATATCCGCGAGCCACGATTCGCCTTGCGAAGAGGGCTACGATCATCCCGGCAACACTTGCGTCTCCGTGAACGCGATCGACGGATTCTGCGCGGGCATCGTCAACATGTACTCGTCCGATACCGGAAATACGTACACGTTCGATGCCTTCTCGAACGATAGCGTGGACATCATGCCGACGCCGGCGGGGCCGCGTTTTGAGCTGATTTACGATTTCTGACGCGGGCCGCGACACCAGTCGCGGCCCTTTTGTTTTCAGGTTCGCTAATCTGTCATCCGATGGGTTAACCAGGCATCAGCCCTTAAAGCACGCATCCCTCGTGCAGCGTTGATCTCCGACCAGCCAGGGCGCAGGACGAGAATTGAAAAGTTGGAAATTCTGTTCGAAAGCGAGTAGCACTTTGTAGCAAACAATTGCCGTATCGTTCAGGCGCGGACCCTGGAGGAGGATCCGGCTCGCAGCATGGAGGATTCAGTTTCGCCGGAACCAACCGGTTCGGCCGCGACTTTTGTTGGCCGGACAAGGGAATTGGCAGAGTTGCGTGCCGGCCTAGACGAAGCAATCGCTGGGTGCGGAAGTCTTTTCCTTCTCGCGGGTGAAGCGGGAATCGGTAAGACGAGGCTCGCCGACGAACTCGCGCAACTCGCAGCGGAACGTGGCGTACAGGTGCTCTGGGGACGATGTTGGGAGGGGGACGGCGCACCACCCTATTGGCCGATTATCCAGGTTATCCGCGCCTGCGCCGAGGGCCGCGACGCGGTCCAACTGGAAGTCCTGCTGGGACCCGGCACCAAAGAAATCAGCCAGCTGATTCCGGAATTCCGGGCTTCGCGCCCAACACCGGGAGAAAACGGTGCGATCGCCGATCAGGAATCGGCGCGCTTTCGACTCTTCGGCGCCGTGGCGAACTTTCTGAAGAACGCGGCGCGCACCGCGCCGCTGCTGATCATAGTTGACGATCTCCACGACGCGGACCATCCATCGCTGCAGATGCTCCGCTTCATCGCACGCGAAATTAGGGGCGCGCGCATCGCGATGATCGGCACCTATCGCGAAGCCGAAGTCAGACAGTCTCCTGAACTGGGCAGGCTGGTCGGCGACTTGAATCGCGAGGGACTGACGATCCCGCTCGCTGGCCTGAGCCAGAACGAGGTCGCGCAGTTCATCGAACAGAGCTCAGGACAGAAGGCAAAGACCACGCTCGTGTCGGACCTTTACAAGGCGACCAGCGGCAGCCCGCTTTTTGTTGAAGGCGTCGTCCGGCTGTTAATCGGCGAAGGAAAAATCGATAGCACAGCCGCTTCCTTCGAGATTCCCGATGGCGTCCGGGAATCGATTCGCCGGCGCCTCGCCGCACTCTCCGAGGAGACCCGCACAATTCTGTCGATCGCGTCGGCGATCGGCAACGACTTCAGCAGCCGATTGCTCGAGGCGGTCTCCGAGTTTGCGGTGGTTCAGATCGTTGATCGGATGGACGAGGCTGAGCGGGTCGGAATCGTCACCGATGGCGGCGCGCCGCAGTGGCAATACAGATTTTCTCACGCGCTGGTTCGCGAGGTGCTGTACAAGGATCTGTCGGCCAACAGGCGTGTCGAGCTGCATGGCGAAATCGGCGCGGCGATCGAAAAAATCCATCACGACGACCTGAAGCCACATCAGGCGTCGCTCGCGCATCACTTCAGTGCCGCCGGCGTCACTGAAAAGGCGATCGAATACTCGCTCGGCGCCGGCGCCGCCGCCTCCGAGGTCTTTGCCTACCAGGAGGCCCGGGCGCATTGGGAAAGAGCGCTGGATCTCATGAAAGGAGAGTTCCGCAATCCCGTGCGCCGCGCGTCTCTATCGTACCAGCTCGCGGGCCTCTGCTTCATGATCGACTACGGCGCGGCGATTCGGTACGCGGAAGCCGCGCTTGCCCTATATCAGAGCCTCAATGACGATGCCCGAGTCGCGGAGTGCCACGCGTCGCTCGGAATCTACTATGCCGTCCCCGATGCCGAGACGACGGACATCGTGCGCGCGCGGGAGCACTTTGCCAAGGCCAAGGAGATACTTTCCCGTGGAGCCGAGGAATTGGCGCTGGCACGCGTGTACACCGGAATCACTCAAACTGCATTCATCAGCCGGCACACCGAAGAAGGGTTGGCGGCGGGCAAGCTTGGGATGGAAATCGCGGAGCGCTTTCACGACGACGCGCGATGGGCCGGGACGGCTATTCAGTATGCGATCCACCTGGTCGAAGCTGGCCGATTAGGGGAGAGTCGGAGGGTGCAGGAGGAGGCGTGGCAGAGAATCGATCGCCTTAACATCGGGCATCTCGCGTTAATCTCGACCTGGAGCAGCGGAACTTGCCGCGTTTTCGTGCTTGATATTCCCGACGCTCTCCAATGTTACCAGCGCGAGCTGAGCAAGCCTCGCATCGCGCAATACCGGCCGGTGCTGACAGCACTCTTTGCTGACGCGCTGGCACGCGGCGGCGATTTGGCGGGCGTTCGAGGTATCTCTCTGGAGGCTGCGCCTACGCAATACCGGTCTGACATTCTCCTTTGTGAGGGAAGATGGGACGAGGCAGAGGCTCTTGTTAGGGAGAAAATCCCGAAATTGCGCAATGCCGGTGATCTGACGTCGCTGGCGAGCTGCCATGCCGTCCTCGCCGATATCTGCCGTGTGACCGGCAGGCCCGACGAAGCGCTCGCAACGTTCGACACGATCCTCGATGCCGCCAAGGGCGAGTTACAACTGGCGCACGAGATGGCAGTGCGGCCCGCTTCTGCGGAGATACATGTGCGGCTCGGTCACCTCGAAGCCGCCGCGCGTGAGATCGCGCGATGCCGCGAGATCGTGAAGGCCGGTGAGGATTGGCGCGGTTTGGAGGGAAACGTCATCCGCGCCGAGGCGGTTCTTGCGGCGGCGCAAGGAAGATTGCAGGACGCGGAAGCGAACTTCGGAAAGGCCATCGAGATTTACCGGCGATTCCAGGTGCCGTTCGAGGAAGCCGAAGCGCTGCTCCTCTGGGGCCAGGCGCTTTATGCCGCGGGCC
>JASHQJ010000279.1 GCA_030037595.1 Candidatus Binataceae bacterium | reverse complement strand
GATCCCAGATCTGCTCGCGCGGGCAGCATTTGCTGGAGCCAACGGATACATTCTTCTGGAGCGGAACGCGCCATATTACACTTACCTGTCCTACTGAAAAACTAAACCCGAACATATTGATGGTGTATCCCGCCCAGGATTGGGACGGACAAGATCAAGTGGGTGAATCGTCTTGTCGGGCAGAAGCCCTCAGCTACCACGACCAAGGACCGTCCATACTGCGCCACATCGATTCCGATTCCGGCCAATCGATGCCCGAATTGCCACGTCGGAACAGAAGGCAGCCTACTAGTGATGGAGTTTTACTCCGGCGCGACCGCTCTACCGGGCCGCTTCACTGAGGGATTTTTGCACCGGCGCTTACACCCCTGGAGGCGACCAAGGATCTGACTTTCGAAGGCTTCTGTGGTGGCAGATTACGGAATCGACCGACCGTCAAGTTGCTCGTCGCTTCATCAGACTGCCTAGGGCTAGGACCTTAGTCGGATAGGCGTTCTGGCGTGGTCTTCCTTACTGTGCGTGGAGTCTGGCCCACTGCCGGCCTGCGCGTGGATACGGCCGAGGCTTTATGGAGGATTATTAAAAGCGCTCAGTTGTGAGGTCCCAGACCAAATCTTCATCGAGCTATTCGAAGCGGTCCGCAGCCTGCATCCACTTTGGGAGGCCGGGGAGGTACGAATGAGACTCAGAGCAAATTTTGCCAGACATCTTACCATCGCGATCCTGTTCACTCTGCTAGCAGTTCGGGTAAGTTCTCTTGCGTGCGCGCAGCAGTCGCCTGCGAGCTCCCAAGGAAACGGACCCTACAGCATACTCGATGTGCTCGCACTGTCCGCCTTCGGAGGAAACGTACCGGCATTCACCCCGCTCAGCATTGCGAATTTTGGTGAGGGCTGGCTCACACCCTGGGTCCCGCCGCCGAGTGGCGAGCTGCATCTCCAGCGCGGTGGCTGGGTCGGTGCCGACTCGGGATTCTTCAGCCGCGAACTTGATCCGGCGTTTACATTCAATGCGGGAACGGAGGGGACGCGCGACGAGTTGATCGGGTCGGCTACTTTGTTCGTTCCGCTAAATCGCCGCCTGCAGCTAGGCTTGACCGTGCCCTTTGTCGATAGCCTTCAGAGCACTAACGTTCTGCCATCCGCGACCAGCTTCGGTGACATAGTAGTCACCCCTCAATTGATGTTGGACCAGACCGAAACCCGCGACATCTCCCTGCTTTTAGCGATTCAGACGCCCACCGGGGAAACGAAAACCGGCAACGGAAAAACGATCGTAACTCCGACGATTGCGTTGTGGCAGGACCTGCCCGCTGGCTGGCAACTACGAGGCGGTGTCGGGATGGAAATCGCGACCCATACGGGTGAGGGCCCCCCTGAGGTTTTGAACCTAAATTTGGCATTTGGAAACACCCTCACGATCCATGAGGATGCTCCGTTCGGTGACTTAACCCCCTACTTGTCGGCAAATCTTAATCAAGATCTTGGAGGCAGCAGAGAACTGACGGAAGTCATTCTCACCCCCGGCGTACGTTTCTTCTTAGGGTGGCACACCTATTTCATTATGGGGGTGAACGTTCCTGTCACAAATCCGAAACCCTTCCTCCCTGGTCTGACGGTGGTTATTAGCCGGGGTTGGTGACAGCGTACGCAATCGCTCCTGTCTTTCTCAAAACTTGGTCCACGGATTTGATCGGTGATTTTGACTTGCCTCGTCAAAAAAGATCCCTGTGAGTTCAATGTTCGCGCATTCGAACTCTTTTTTGCGCCGCACGAGCACAGGGGAGGCGCCGTGGACGGTGCCCGGCCAAGTACGCCATGAGCGCCTACGTCGTCATTCCATGTGCAACGCATTCTTAATTCGATTAGCCGATTTCTAACTGAATTCAAGGCGTGTAAAGTGAGCAGATACCAAGATCGTTCGCGCTCACCTCTTCTCGTTCCTGCGCCATCCGCCTGCCCCCCCATGGCGCGGCAACCAGGATATTCCTCATTCATTGCGTGGACCGGTTACACTGATGGATTCTCCGGAAAATCAGAAGCTCGAAGGTGGCCGGTTACCCCGAAAGACGATAAAAGGGGGGCCGCTGATCGGGGTTTGCCCCCCCCTTTTCCCGGTTGGCGTGCGGGCTGGCGATGCGAATCGCTGGCCCGTTTCAATTGAAGGGTCACGAAGGGCGGACGGCATTGCACCGCCCGCCCGTCGTTGTTCGCTGAGAATCTGGTCAGCCTCCCCCCGCTGCTATTGCGCTGGCACGGTATTCACTCTGAACACTCCGCCAGGCAACGTTCCTCGTCGTGGTAGCAATCTTGGACCCTCGGGCCGTAGTAGTCTCTGCAGTGATCCTTGCACCTTTTATCTTCGGCCTCGTCGAGATGACGGTCGCCGCAGGTATCCGAACATAGATTTAAACTCTCATCGCAGTTCCCAAATTTAGTGCTGCAATCGTCTTGACAGGCCTTTATGTTTTGGCATGATCCGTCCGCGTTACACTGGTCGTTTCCGATTGTAGAAGTGTTAAAGAAGCAAGCCGCTAGTCCATTGTATGAGTTGTCGCCGATCGAACCCGTATTGCCTTTGCAGGCAGAAGCACCCTTGCATGAACCAGCGCCGATCGGAGCCTGGTTCTCTTCGCAGGCATACGGTTGAGTACAAGAGCCCTGGGCGATGGAACCTTGATTGTCATAGCAGGCTGAATCTGCGGTGCATGAATCCGAACTGATCGCTCCTCGATTATGGTCGCAGGCGCTGTTAGCGTCGCAAGCGTTGTCGCCGACATTCTGTTGATCGTCAAAGCAAGCAAAAAGCGCATTGCAGGATCGTGTGCCAATGTCGCCGACGCTGAACTCACAAGCGTCGGTGGCGTTGCAGGAATTGTCTCCAGTTGTTCCGCTACGTTTGTAGCAAGCGTTCGTACCGACGCAGTTCGCCGCCCATGCGCGCGGGGGTGTGGCGAGCAATGTCGCCGACGGCAGCAGCAACCCAACGTGTGCGCTGAGCGCAGTTTTTCCTCTGAGGGAAATTCTGACTCTCAACATCTCAAGTTCCTCCCACGAACTGTGAGCAAACGTATGGATGATTGCCAACTCTTTGGTTCCGAATCTGAATCAGTCTGCCCTGCCAGATTGTCACTCAACAAAACATAATGGCAAGACTGACGACAGGTTGTAGATTGTTCCTTTGAAGGTCAATCGCTCAAGAGACGCCAAGGCGGGTTGCGCCTCACTTGGGGCAGGTCAGCCTCTATGAAAGAAAAAGACCCCGCCCTGCGCCTATGCATACGGGGCTTGAATCGAACGGCCGTGGTTCTCGAACTGGCTGCTGGCCGGAGGTCCGCTACTTCGTAATAGGAAGCTTTACTCCGAATTGGGCGAGCAAGACCTGAACAAGATTCTGGAGCTGGAAGAACTGAGCGGAGATTCACCCGCTCCCGGGCATGATAGCTCCAGCCTTTACATTCGTCTTGCTCTTCATCGTGGTTTTTCTCCATTCTGTCGATAGTGAAGGGCGGACGCTGGCCTTACCGCCCGCCCTCTTCGCGAGCGCAGCCAAGGGGGGAAACCGCGCCAACGTGCGTGTTCTTGCGTAACGTCAACCGTCAGTCAACGTCCCAACGATGCCACTGCCTACCGCCGCTTCAGCAGCTCGGACGAGATTTCTTGAATTCTGCAATTACGGCCGACACCATCCATTGCCTTTCCCGTATTCGGATACTCGATTCAAATCGCAAAGCAGGAGCTGCGCATGGCCAAATGGAGTCTCCTGTCGCTTTAGAGCATCAGTCATCGCGCGAAAACTCGACGCGGCAGGGAGATTCATTCGGCAGATCGAACTCTGCGATCGCCATGCCGAGATCGTTGCCCGGCGCGAGCGTGACCGCGGGCTCGAGATCGTCGACGAGGCCTGAGGAATGAGCTGAAGAACGTATTCGAGTTCTGATATCGTTGGCGCGGAGAGCTATGTTGACCGAAGCGTCGGTCGGGGCCTGCCGCCTTTACTCTTGCATGTTGCGCTCAAATTCGGCGGCATTGAACTCGGTACGGATTTCGCTTTGCCTCTGTGTCCGGCGGCACAATAAGGGCGCTGTGTAGCCCTCGCGGTGCCATTTTCCTGATTCGAAATCCACCCCGTTGGCGCGCGGCCGGCGAGTCTCTCGCGGTTGCGTGCGCGCGGATTAGGTTTTGAGGAATCACAGCCTGCTAAGCAAGCAAGTTCGTGGATCGGTCAGCAAAAGTGCTCGAGTCGCGTGCCAATCAGAACGAGCATTTAATGCCGACCTGGATACGCCCCGTGACAGTGGGTCCGCCTAGCGGCCGGAGCCCGATTTCATAACTGGCTCCGGTTACCGCAAATTTATTGAATGACTTGTCGGTCTTGAAGGTGACGCTGGTGTCGCTCGGTGAAAGCACTGACGGACTTGGGGTCAGAGGCTTGGAATCGCCGTTTGAGTTACACTCGATGCCCGCGGCGAACTGGCTGTTAACTACAAAGCTTTGCGGTAGGGTGTACTGGAATTTTGTCGATTTGCCGAGATAGTCCGGAAGGACAAACGATCTGGGGCTGGTCAGGTTGAAGGTTTCGGTGGTCGAGGGGGGCGTGTAGGTCGTCAAATCTTGGGGAAGTAAGGTGCTGCCGGTAATCGGGGTCAAGGTGATCGAAAACGTGTCGCGAGGCACTGGCGCGTCGTAAGGCGTCTGAAGCTGGAATTTGTCGTAGCTCAGGGTGATAGGTCCGCCGTTGTGGATCGGCCTTGGGGTCTTTAGCTCGGTATCTATGAAGGGAATGTATTGGCTGCCACTGTAGATGCCGACCGGTGCGTCGCTGATCGCATATCCAATGGTCGGGTCGATCGTCCCCGACGGCGCTAATCCTCCAGCCTTAAGGTAGCTGAAACTGGTTATACCGCTGCCGGTGTAGTCGGTCTCGCTGACGAAATCTTGGGCGAAACTGGCAATACGCTGATTTCCGAAGAAGTAGCCCTTGGCAACGCTCGGATCATAGATAATGGGGTAACAGCAGTCATCAATACACGGCACCTTGTTTTTAGTGCTGAAACGAAGGACGTTGACTCTGATAAGATCTAAACCTGAGCTTTCATAATCCTGATCGAATGAGGCGATCGAGCCCAAGGCAAAATCGTTGACTTTTATCCGCCGAAGGAGAGTTGTGTAGAGGGCCAACTGATTGGATAGGCCATTGCCATTGTTCAAATACGGAGGAGGCGTCGGCCCCGTCCCCGTCCAGTAGTACGAGAGGAGATTGGAAGAGTTGAGCAGTTTGCCCTCGTGATGCAGGGTCGTTAGTTCACTACCGAAGAGCGTGTCGATTGCGGTGTAAACCCTGGGTGCATCGGTTTGGAGCGGAAAGTAAGAATAGGCGGACTGCCAGGTCGTTGCGCCGCTCGCGCCCTTAACGTTCCACGAGTAGATCGAACCAAACGCGTCCGGCACAGCTGTAGCCTTCCCGGTGAAGAGGGCCCCGCTCGGCAGCGTCGCGTTTATCGTCTCGGTCAATTCAC
>JASHQJ010000278.1 GCA_030037595.1 Candidatus Binataceae bacterium | reverse complement strand
GGGTCACGGCGTCGGTCTCTGCCAGATCGACACAGCGGTGATGGCTAATCAGGGCAAGACCTACACCGAAATTTTGCGGCACTACTATCGCGGCACGACAGTCAGCGCCTGAAGCTCTTATCGTCTAGTTCGGTACCCAGGTGATCGCGCGAATCTCGCCGAATTCGCGGCGCAGCTTGGTCCACGAGTCGCCCGCGTCGATGCTGACATAGACGTAGCCGTGCAGGCTGTTGGCGACGACCACCTCGGGATTCGCCGCGTTCGTACCGAACCAATAGACGACAGAGTTGGGCTCGACCGGCAGCTTGCATGCTTCCCAAGTTGCGCCACCGTCGCGCGTGCGCTGGATAGCGCCGCGCTTGCCCGGAATGAAATCGCCGTTGCCGACGAAGATCGTGTCGGGGTCTCCCGGCTTTAGCGCGACCCCGCGGCAGTAAGAGATCGTATCGCGTTCGGCGAAACGCGGGAACCCGTGGACCGACCACGATTCGCCTTCGTCGAGGCTGGTCCAGATTCCATCGGGCGTCGTCACGAGCACCTTGGTCTTGGGGCCCGTAGCTAGCGCAAGCCCGTGCACGTCCTGGTTAAGTTCCTTGTCTCCCATCTTGGAGTGATGCCACGAGGCGCCGTCGTCGCGGCTAAAGTAGATACCGTCGATTTCGACGCCGACCCAAATCGTGCGCTTGTCGCGCGGATCGATGAGGATGTTCGTCACCTTGGGCGCGCCGGCGAGGCATCGCTCGGCAATCGGTATCACGAGCCGCTGCCACGTTTTGCCGCTATCTGTCGTGCGATAGACGCCGGGCTCCTTCGTTCCGGCGAGAATCGTGTCGGGATCGGCAGGATGGAACGTTGCCGACCAGATCTGCTTCCCCTCCATCGGCGAGTCGATCCATTCCCAGTTCGCGCCGTTATCCTCGCTGCGATAGAGCCCGGCCTCCGAGCCGGCGAGCAGGCGATGCGGATTGTGCGGCGATACGGCGAGCGTCCGAATCTGAATTTCGCCGGGCTCGGCATAGAAGGGCAGCTTCATGCGACTGCGGCGCCAATGCTCGCCGCCGTCCGGACTGAACCACACGCCCGCGCCAACGGTGCCCACGCAGATTGTGAAATTGCTCAGCATGGCTTCGACCTCGCGCACCCAGCGAAGATGGACCTGATTCGGAACCTAACGGCGGATTTGCGAAAAAGTCAATCGCGCGCGGCTCGTTTGCCGATTCAACGTTGCGGAATTGGGACTGTCCTAAACTATGAAGGTGAGATTGTCGATCACCTCGTCGTTGTTGACCAGCACAACTTTTTTGCTCGCGATCTTCCACTCTCCATCTATGCGCCGCACGCGATGCTCGTAGCGGCCGGCGAAAATACGTTCCTTGCTCCGTCGCAGTTCATAGAGGATGAAGCCTGATAGGATCGTCACCTCGTTTTCCCGAGCATCCTCGAGTTGCACGTTCGAGATCAGCCGCTTTGTCCGCGAGGGCGGAAGTTGTGCGTGCGCCAATCCCGATTCGAGCCGCTCGACGCGGTCCTTCAGCCTCTTCAAATTATCGAATGCGAGCGAAATCTCGCGATTGGGATCCGTTCCGTCGCCGTTGCAGGGAATCCAGTAAGTCGCGTCGTCGGTGAACATCCCAATCCAATCGCGATAGCGCCGGTCATCAAGAATGCGCGCTTCGCGGTAGAGAAAGTCTTCCGCATCCGAGCGGTTGAGAGTAGCCATCGCCGCCGAGCACTCAGAGGTTGGGAACCGCGCGCAAAGGCTTGATCGGCTGCGCTTCAGCGGCGTCGCGCATCAACGCGCGCCATCTTTTGTAGAAAGCGCGCTGCGGCGTTTCGTCGGTTATATGGCCGACGATATTGCCTTCCTCGTCGCGATGCTCCCGCTCGAGACCGCGCGACAACTCGAGCCACTCCGCGCCCTTGACGCGCAGGCCGTCGCTGCATCGATTGAACATCTCGACATCGTCGGGAGCGCCGCCGCCCGCGGAGCCGTAGAAGCTTTCATGCGCCCGAAGCCGCGCGACGTTGATTTCGTCGGGCACGCCTTTCAGCGTCGTCGGCAGAAGATGCACCGCGGTTCGAGTCACATTTATCGGTATTGTCTTGCGCAACTGGATGCCGATGATGAGCAGGTTCGGAAAGACCGCGAGATTGACGTTCGAGGCGGCGAAAATCCTGGCGGTGCGCTCTTCGCCATAGCGCCGAATCATGCTCGCCATGTAGGTTTCGCTGCTCGACTGCGACGTTGTGCCGCGCAAGATGTTGCGCACCGGCTGATTGCCGTGCCGATTTTTGATCGTCATATCGAGAATTGAATGGCCGTTGCCGAGGTCTTTACTGTCGCAATCCGAATTGCCGGTGAAGAGGCCCATCACCTTGCGCCCGAGCTCCTTGCCCTGCGCCTCGAAAAACGCCTGGTGAACGAAATTCGGATGATAGCCGTCGACGCCATTCTCCTGCTGGAACTTCCAGTTGCCGTGGTAACCATACTTGTGTTCTCCGGCGCGGGCCTCAACCTCGCCAACGGGTGACAGGTCCATGAAGAGGTCGATGTAGTGCTTCGCGTTGCCCAGGTACTCGCCTAGTGGATCTACGTCGTTCTCGAGGCTCCCGAAGACAAGGCCACGGTACTGCTCGACTCGCGCGGCCTGAAGAAGGCTGAATCTCCGCCGATCGAAGTTGGCGCCGTAACCGTCCGCGTAAGGCACGCCGATCAGTTCGCCCTTCAAGTCGTAGGTCCAGCCATGATACCAGCATCGGAAGGTCGGCGAGTTGCCGCGCTCTTCCTGGCAGACGGTCGAGCCGCGATGCATGCATCGATTCATCAGGACATGGATGTCGCCGTTCTCGTCGCGCGTCATGATCGCCGGCTGCGTCCCGATCGTCAGGGTCTTGAAGTCGCCCGTCGCCGCGACCTCGCTTTCGTGACCGACGAAAACCCAGTTGCTCTCGAAGATGCGCTCCATTTCGAAGTTGAAGATCTCGTTCTCGAGATAAATCCTTCGATTAACCCGCGTGTCCTGCACCAATTCGTCGAGCTTGAGTTTTGATGGCATGATGCACTCTCCCGCCGGGGCGCGGCATTCCTTGCCTGAAACGACTTCAGCTTTTCCCAAACTTTGCGCCGTCGCTCAGGATTTGCAAACGCGTCGATCGGGAGATTGGCCGGCTAGTCGACACGACGCGCGAGAGCGTTCAGGGCGGAACCGGCGCGGAACCATGCGAGCTGATTCTCGCTGAACGAATGCCTCAGCAGCAGAGTCTCGATCGATCCGTCGGCGTGCCGGAGACGAGCCTCGATAGGTTTTCCGGGTGCGAGCGCAGAGAGGCCGACGATACTGATCCGATCATCTTCACGGATTCGCTCGTAGTCCGACGGATCAGCGAACGTCAGCGGGAGCAGGCCCTGCTTCTTGAGATTCGACTCGTG